>CAXHHE010000211.1:0-6332 GCA_964016365.1 uncultured Bacteriovorax sp.
GATAACTGAGCGTCTCGTGGGCTCGGAGATGTGTATAAGAGACAGTCTCAACGTCATCACATAGTGAGGTCGCCTTTGTAAAATCCCCTTTGTTTCAAAAAGAATTTTGGCCGCGCGTGCATGAGGTGGAACATTTTTTACATACTCAGACAGAGGTTTTGAAAGGCGTTTGCTTAAAACCAACTGGTCATCAAGCTCGTGAGATTCGAGTTTTTTCATGGTTTCATCGATATATTCCTGGATGTCTTCTCCATAAAAGACTCGTCTGACCAGTTCGTATTGAAAATTGCGGGCCAAAAGTGACCAGTCCGAACGGACGTACTCCATCCCGGTTAACACCATCTCTTCAACTTTTTTCCCGTCCACTTCTTTTTCAGCGAGGCCTGCGTAACGTTTCTTGGCCCCTTCTTCCATATTTCTGGTACTGGTAAGAATCAATGTCTTAAAAAATTTATCGTACTGGATTTCTAAATGGGATTCGACTTCATAGTCGTCTTTCAATTTTTTAGTGAGGAAAGTATTCACTTCATTGACCAGCTTTTTTGCCTGGTCATTGTAATTATCATATGTCGGCAATTGGACAAAAAGTGAGTCTGTATCACCATATAAAACGGCAAAACCTTTTCCCTCTAAAAATTCAATCACTGTTTTTAGAATCCACTGCCCGCTTCCCGTAATTCCATCAGGAAGATCTTCCTGATAAAAACGACAACCACTTGAACCCATGACTCCATAAAAACTATTCATTAAAATTTTTACGGCCTGTGAGAGGTTGGCGTTCTTTTCTTTTTTTGCTTGAGTTCTGCGCTCTAAAAGTTCCGAAATTTTTCCCGGCAAAATATGATGTGTGCGCGAAAATGTTAATCCCACTGGAGTTTTCAGCGGATCAATATGGCGTTGAAACCTGGAAAGTGGGTCAATAAGAAATGTCCTGATCACTGTTGGGTAAAGACTTTTAAAATCCATTACCAGAACATTGGGATGAACACCGACTTTTGGATTGAGGACAAAACCACCTTTGGCCTGTCTCGCCCATCCGATGTCATCTACATTTGGCGCAACAACTCCGGCATCATGGAGATCCGGTAAATAAAAATGATCAAAGGCCGCAACAGAGCCCCCGATTCTCTCCATCAGCATTCCTGAAATGTAAGAGCGGGTTAACTGCAGGTCCATCAATTTAATTTTTTCAAAAATATCTAAAACTAAAACAGCGTCTTTAACATTGTAGCGAGCAAGCGCCATCTTATCTTCGCGAAAGCGCCTTTCGATTTCATCCCACTTATCATAGGACTCATCTTCATCAATATCCTTGGCCTCTCCTAAAAGTTCTTTAGCGATGTTATTGAGTTTAAAACTCTCAAACGAAAAAAAATTCATCTTCATGGCGCGAGGCCCATCAATGACCACTCGTCCTTCAAGGTTAATTTGCCATTCACCTCTCGCATTCTGGAACATATCCAGAGCGCGCGTCCCTCTTCCAAGGTAAAGCGGAACTTTTAACTGTTTTGATTTTTGGTCGATAAAATGGAAATCAAAGCCAATGACATTCCAGCCAGTAATCACATCAGGGTCTAAACGAGTGATGGCCTCTTGAAAGAAAAGGAGTAATCCTTTTTCATTTAAAGAAAAGCGCACGTCCTGAGTATTCTTTCCTTCACCTAAAACAACAGTCCTGTCTTCATTAAGATTTTTTGACCTGAAACTATAGGCCAGAGAAAGAAGTCTTCCATCTCTTCCTGTTTCAATGTCAAAAGAGAGAATTTTATAATCGGGATAATAACTTCCTGGCGTGATCTTAGGATTATTGAAAGTCAAAAGCCCGTTGACAACTTTTGCAACACCTTCAATTTTCACCTGAGCATAAATGTGCTTATCCATCAGGAAACGGTCGACCGCTTTGATGTCTGCTTCAAAAGTTCTCAGTCCATCACTTTCAAACTTTGCTCTTTTATTTTTTAAATCTGACTGATTGAGACATAAGACTTTTTCTACCCAAAAGCCGTCAAGACTCTTGTAAGAAGTTGGATTTTTGCTTTCCACAAAAAAATAATTCTGAAATTGATCAATCGTGACAAGAAATGAGCCTTGATTGGACTGTCCATAAAGTTTTAAAATCTGGCGATTCTCCAGATCAAAACTACTTCCAGTAAGAATAAATGCTTCGATTTGTGTCTGCATCTAGGCTAGAATACCCTCATCAAATTTGAATTAAAAGGAAATATCATGAAAGAAATGTATCCAGAAATTGAACCCTATAACACAGGCTTTTTAAAAGTCTCTGATCTCCATACTCTATATTTTGAAGAAGCAGGAAACCCAAATGGAAAGCCAGTGGTCTTCCTTCATGGAGGCCCAGGTGGTGGACTCATCGCCAACTACCGCCGCTACTTCGATCCAAAAAAATGGAGAATTGTTTTATTCGATCAAAGAGGTTGTGGAAAAAGCACTCCTTTTGCTGAATTAAAAGACAACACAACCTGGGACCTGGTTGCCGACATTGAAAAACTAAGAACTCACTTGAATATTTCAAAGTGGGCCGTTTTTGGCGGTTCATGGGGATCAACTCTCGCTCTTTCTTATTCAATCACTCACCCTGAAAAATGCTCAGAGCTTTTTCTGCGCGGGATTTTCCTCCTTCGCAAAAAAGAAATCGATTGGTTTTACCAGGAAGGATGCTCAAAAATTTTCCCTGATCTTTGGGAAGAATACGTTAAGCCTATTCCAGAAAATGAGCGCCATGATTTCGTGACAGCTTATTATAAACGCCTGACATCTCCAGATGCTCAAGTCAGAAAGACCGCAGCCCAAGCATGGTCAGTGTGGGAAGGTTCAACATCAAAACTTATGTACGATGCTGAAGCCGCTTCACGCTTTGGTGATGATGAATTCGCCGATGCTTTTGCTCGCATCGAATGCCACTATTTTACCAACAAAGGATTCTTCTCTGAAGACAACTTCCTTTTAAACAATGTGGATAAAATCAGAAAGATTAAAACCGTGATCGTTCAGGGACGTTACGATGTTGTCTGCCCAACCGACAGTGCTTGGGCCCTGCACCGTGCTTTCCCTGAGGCGGAACTACATATCATCGGAGACGCCGGTCACTCGCTTTCTGAAAAAGGGATCACCTCGAAACTTATCGAATACACAGATAAGTGGGCGTAAGGAAAACTAATGAAACTGAACTCACTTTCACTTCGAACAAATATGATTTTTGCCAGGAATGAAAGTGAGATCATTCCTCGCGAAAGTTACATTGTCGTCAAAACATTAAGCAACCCCACTTTTCACTGGGGAAATTACCTTATCTTTAAAAAAGCTCCCGTCGATGGCGATATCGTCAACTGGATGAATATTTTTCAAAGAGAGTTTTCTCACTATAAAACATTTAAGCACTATGTCTTTGCCTGGGATGAAGACGCTGAACCAAAAAGTGTTGAGTATTTAGGCCATGGCTTCTCATTAGAGAAATCGGTTTCACTACAGGCCACTTCTGTAGTTCCTCCTAAACATTACAACCGCGACCTGACGATAAGATTACTCACCTCTCCCTCAGATTGGGATCAAGCGCTGGAGCTGCAAACAATCACTCGCGATCCTAAACATTCTTATGAAGACTTTAAAGAATTCAAAAGAAACCAGGATGAGTCCTACAAAAAACTCATCGCAGAAAAACGCGGTGGGCGTTTTGGAGCTTTCAAAGGAGATGTACTCATTGCCGATTTAGGAATCTATTTTGAAGGCGGTCTCGCTCGCTACCAGAGTGTCGTGACCCATCAGGATCATCGCGGGATCGGTGCCTGTGGCACACTCGTGTATGAAAGTGGAAAATACGCTCTAGAAAACTGGGGGGTCAAAACCCTTTGTATGGAGGCCGATCCTGACTATCACGCGGCCAGGATTTATGAGTCCGTAGGATTTGTACCTAAAGAAAATTCTTATAGTTTATACAGGTATCAACCAACATAGGAAAACCAATGAAGTTCTTACTGCTCTTACTGCTTTTGCTAATCTCACTGCTGAGTCTTCCCCTTTACGCAGCTGAAGACCACTGCACTTATAATTTTGCCGATGCTAAAAGCATTTTTGATCAAAACCCAAAGCTCTACCAAAACATCACTCCAGTCAATAAAGACTTAAAAACCAAAATCCTCACGCAAACAGTGACAACCCATAAAGGTACAGTGATCACTTATAAAAAAGGTGGATGTGCTCACTACGCTTTTTCTTTTTTAATTCGTCCTCGAAAACTAAATACCAAAAAACCTGAGCACATTTTTATCCAGGCACTTAGAGAATTAAGGGCCATTCCAACGGCCGACAAATCAGAAATTAATATTCTTAATGAAGCTCTTGATAGAACAAAATGGAAGAGCATTAAGTTCGAAAATGGTCAATACAACCTTTCGTGCGGGGACGCTACGTGCACCCTTAAAACGATTAAAGTTAAGGGCGTCGAAAGCGATATTGAAATTAGTTACGATTTTGCTCTTTAGTTTATTTGCCTAGATAACGAGTGGGAATTTTCTCTTCCAGGATCTTCCCCCCATCGTTTTTCACGTAGTATGACGAAGCCGTTGTTACAGAAGACACCGACTCCACAAAAACTTCATTTTCAAAATAAACAGCTGCACTGTCATCACAGGCATAACCACTTTTAAGACCTTTTAAAACGAGATCGTGATAAGACGGACGTCTCTCTACCTCTCCATCAAAATGCGGACAAAATGAACCTTTAAGAATATTCATGCATGAGAGTTTTGTCAGGCTTCCAGGAATAGAGTCCGTCACACCTTCTTCAAACCAACAAAGACCTCCGGCCGAAAGTCCTCCGAGAACAACTCCGTTGTTATAAGCTTCCCAAAGAATCTTATCCAGCCCCCATTCTTTCCACAGAGTCATAAGATTTCTGGTATTACCCCCTCCAACATAGATCACGTCTTTTGAAAGAACATAATCGCGAAGAGGGCCAACAGGAGCTTTAAATAAAGAAAGATGAGATGGGGTGACATTGTGGTCTTTCATATAATCGTAGAAACGATCAATGTAACCTTGAGCATCGCCACTGGCCGTGCCAATAAAACAAACATTCGGTTTTTGTTTTTCTGCTAAAGAAAAAAAGAATTGATCAAGCAGCAGGTTGCCCGGCTCCATTGAAAATCCCCCACCACCCATAGCGAGAATTTTTCTTGTTTTCATTATTTGTTAATTTGAAGGAAGTAAATCGCATCAAGGGCCACGCCACCAAGAAGGGCGGCTTCCGCTGAGCATTTATCATTGAATTTGTATGAATCAACAAATGGTTCAGTCGCAGCTGTTTGAGTTTTTAATTGCTTTCCTTCCATATTGGCAGACATGACTGTGTAGTTGATCATAGTTGCAAGAGCGTGTTTCTCAACCAGCTTTAATTCGTTATTAGCGATTGTTCCAATAACTGCTTCATCAGAAAGAAGGTTTTTGTTTTCATCTACTTTAAGGCTTAGCTCTTTACAGCCAGAGTTGTATCCTTTGCAGTTTCCGTTCCAGAAGATTTTATTTTCTACAACTTCAACAGAATAAGGTCCCCAGTATTTTTGGTCTCTCCAGACAACACAGTTTGCGTTTTTATGAATGCTATCAACAGACGCGCATGAAGCGAGTGTAGCAAGCATGATAAACAGAAGAGATTTTTTCACAGGGAGTCTCCTTAATATCTTCTAGAGTTCGACCTGAACTCCGACTTCCATTACGCGCTTTCTAGGCAGCTGGAAGAATGTTGTTGCGTCCTGAGCATTGGCCGTTTGAAAAGCAAAAAGCTTTTCACGCCAGATGGCCATGCCGGGTTTTTCAGTAGCAAACAGTCTTTCTTTTCCGATGAAGTAAGTGGCTTCATTAGGATTTAAAAGAATGTTTCCAATCTGTAGTCCATCAAGCTCTTTAGGAATGTTTGGTCTTTCCATATATCCGTAATGCACATAAACAGTATAACAACCGTGTCCGATGCTGTTGACTTCCACACGTCTTGATTGAGGGACCTGTGGAATTTCTTCTGTAACAACTGAAAGGAAAATCAGGTGTTCATGAATTGATTTGTAGTGCTCATAGCTTTGGATTAAAGCGTATGGCGTATCTTTAAGTCCACTTGCCATGTAAATAGCAATTCCCGGATTTCTGTATGGCTTTTGCGTATCGATCTTATCTAAGAAAAGACTTAGAGGAATAACTTCATCTCTAATTCTTTGGGCAAGAAGCTTTCTTCCCTTTTTCCACGTCGTCATCATCACGAAGATAAACACACCTACAGCTCTGTCTCTTATACACATCTCCGAGCCCACGAGACGCTCAGTTAT
>CAXHHE010000212.1:0-6313 GCA_964016365.1 uncultured Bacteriovorax sp.
TAACTGAGCGTCTCGTGGGCTCGGAGATGTGTATAAGAGACAGCTCTAAGAGCAATTGGTTCTTGCTCTAAATTCTTCTTTGCAGAAGTAACCTGGCTTAAAATCTGATCTGCTAATCTAGGAATACTATTGGCAGCTTCAGTCTGAGTTTCTAAATCCTGTGTTTCATCATGGGCCAGACTTGCCATTTGCCTCAATGCTGAAACTGGATTGTGAAGATCATGAATAAGTCTTTTGTAGGCATCAGAAGAAAGCTTTTTAGCTTTTGTTTCTGCAAGCTGATCTTTTGCATTATCCAATGCCGTTTTTGTTGAGCGAACCGTATTTCTGATTTCTTCAAGTTCTCGAATTTGAATTGGTTCAGATTCTAAATGACCATCAGTAATCATTCCCTCAATTTCCGCATGAAGTTGATCCATTGGTCGCAAGGCCTTCTTAATTGCTTTTCTCATTTGTCGTGCCGAGAAAAGTGAAATCAGAATACTCGCCACGAAAGCACCTAGAAAAATCCCTAAAGTGCTTTCCATTGATGGCAATAGCGGTGAAATAATGTAAACCTTTGAATCTTCCAGAGATTGACCGGACTTTTTAATATTAGTTGTTGTGACAATTTCGTTATTGCCAAAATCAATATCAAAAAAGCGGACAAAGGTTTTTGGTTTGATAAACTTTCGATCTAATTCTTCAAGACTTCGGCTTGAAGCAAACACAGTTTCATCTTGGGTTAATACGACATCTGACTTCGTGGCCTCGGCAATTGATTGCAGAACTCTTAACAGCTCAGGACGATCTGAAGACTCAATCAATGTTGCTAAATATGGCGCCAACGATTCTGCCATTTTCTTGTCGGTATCAAGTCTTGATTCCAGCGAAATACCGGCGAATAAACCAGAAATTATAACTGCAGCGAGGACAGATATGGCCCAGCGGTAAGGATTAAGTGAAGAATTAACGTGTTTAAACAAGCTCATACTTTTCATTGCTGAACGACCTTGTTGGTTTCGCAATCTGAAGCAAGTGCCACCTTAGAATAATCAATATAAACATCTGATAAAATATTTGGTTTAAAATTCTGAACGCATTTAGAAACCCAATAGTTCGCCCTTGGATGAAACAGATTAACCGTTACAGCAGACTCTTCAATAAATCTTAAAGCTTCCTTGTAATAGGTCTCTCTCTGCTTTCTGTCTTGTGTGGCTCGTGATGTTTTCAACAAAAGATCAATCTTTGAGTTTTTAAGACCGCTGAAGTTATCTGGATTATCAGATTCAAAATTCTTCAATAAAAAATCAGCATCTGGGTAGTCCATATTCATTGCAACAAGAAAAGCTTGGTGCAATTTTTTGCTATATCCCTCCATGAGCTGATCCCAAGGCATAAGATTAACTTCAACTTTCCAGCCTTTTGATGTCATGGCTTTTTCGATCATCTCCTTCATTTCTTGTCCGCGAGCAAGCTCACGAGGAATTGCAATGGTGATCTTTTCTTTTGGAGGACGAATATCGCTTACTTTCAGTTCCACTTTAACTTGTGAACCAGTAAGACCATTCGGGACATAGCCATTGGCCTTAATAGAATCGGGATAGAATGTTTTGCGAAATTCATCAACAGGTATGCTGACTTTGAATAGCTGTCTTATCTTAAGTTTATTAAACGGTGCTTTGTGTGTGTTAAGGCCGATAATCCATGTCGAAGCTACTGGACTAGAAATTCTTTTGCCAAGACTAAAAATAGAATCACTTTCTGTTAGTGGCCAATTAGCCAGATCATGAATTTCGCCAGTACGGGCAAGCTTTAGTGCCTCATTCTCTGTAGTTTCTTTTAGAATCATACGAGATATTTTAGGCACACCAGAGTGGTACTTTTCAAATGCCACAAGGTTGATTTCTTTCTTCTTAGAATCGAGACTTGTAAAGCGGAATGCTCCAGAGCCAATTGGTGAACTGAAAAAGTTAGGATCGGAAATTTTATTCTTTGGTAAAACTTTGGCCGTAGCTCCTGCAAGCACAGATAGAAACGGAGGGAACGGAAAATTTAACTCAATGACCAGAGTACTATCGTTTACAGAGCGAATTTCTTTAATTGAATCGTAAAACTTACGAACCGTACTTTCTGACCACAATGCCCTTTTTAGTGAAAACTCTGCATCAGCAGCCGTGACCGGATTGCCATTGTGAAAATAGATATTCTTTTTAAGTTTAAAAGTAAGTGTCTTTCCATCCTTACTGGTTGACCACGACTCGGCTAATGCTCCCTCTATCTTAAGTGATGGTGAAAACTTCAATAGTCCATCATAAATCAAATTACCTACAGCCAGTGAAGCTGTATCGTTCATTTTAATAGGATCAAGTGAAAGTGGTAGCGAATAGATGGCCTTAACGTAAGCAGGACTGGGGCTTTGAGCATACGAAGGAGATTGGATTATAAATCCAATGGAAATAACTAAGAATAGAATTCGTCCCCCTGAAAACATTTATACCCCTTATTGGCAATTCAAGTTCTGTCCTCCTAATTGCGAGTGTTGTGCCAAAACAACAGGGCTTATTTATGCCAGAGCTGATTAAATGACAAGCATAGCAATATGCTTAATTTTTTCGATGGGTTATTTGTTTTTATCTGAATTACAAAGCTGAAAATCGTGAAAGTATTACATAGGTGCCGTGGTCACTTTGGCTCCACATCCGTGAGAGAGTCTCTCAAAAATGAGAGACTCATACTCGCATCGACAAATCAACTGGCACAACAACTAAGAGACTTTACATCTTTATCAAAAGCTTGGACCGCAAGTTTTATTCCCTCTGAAAGGGTAAGATAAGGATGAAGAGTTTTGCCGACTTCCGAAAGTGGAATATTATATTTCATTATTAAACTAAGCTCCATCAAAAGCTCAGATCCTTCAGAGGCAACAATTCGTGCACCAATAAGTTGATCCGTTCCGGTTCGTCGTAACAACTTAATAAACCCCCTCGTGTCTCGTGCTGCAATCGAACGAGGTACGTTATCTAAGGTAAGTGTAGAAACATCGTATTCAATATTATTTGCTTTTGCCTGTGCTTCGCTAACTCCCACTCCGCAAACTTGTGGATCAGTAAATATTACCCACGGGACAATGTTAAGATCAGATTTTCTTCTATTTCCTAAAATTGCATTTTCAGCAGCCAGATTGCCCTCGTAGGCCGCAACATAAACTAGTGCAGGAGTTGGAGTCACATCGCCTGCCGCGTAGATACTTGCGATGTTGGTTTGTCCATATTCGTTAATCAATATATTTCCGTTTTTATCAATTTGAACGCCAGCACTTTCAAGACTGAGGCCGTTAGTATTTGCCTTTCTGCCAGTTGCAAATAAAATTTTAGAGAAGCTCTTTTCAATTTGCTCTTCATGCTTATGCATAAGCACCTTGACACCATCTGGTTGAGCTTGGACTTTAACAAGAGAAGTATGGTTTAAAATTTCAATTCCCTCTGAGCGTAGATAGTCTGTCATATATTTTGAAACTTCATCATCTTCTTGGAAGAGAATTTCACTTCTTTGAATGATAGTTACCTTAGAGCCTAATCTGGAAAACATTTGCGCAATTTCCAATGCAATATAACCACCTCCAACAACCGCAAGAGTTTCTGGCAATACATCTAATTCAAAGGCTTCCTTGCTCGTCAGATAAGAAATTTTATCAATACCTTCGACAGGAGGGATGACCGCGTGACTTCCAGTAGCGATAATAATTTTTTCTGCACTTACAATCTTGCCATCAACTTTAAGGCGATTGGCATCTTGAAATTGAGCATGCCCCTGCATGAATGAGATTTTATTATATTGTTCTAATACCGACTGGTATTTTGCCTTCTGCAAAGACTCAACCAATGCTTGCTTCTCATTTATCAGCATCTCAAAATCTAACTTTGCAGGCCCTGAACTAAGGCCCTTAAAATTAAAATGCTCCGCCTTGTGTTTTGCTTCTGCTGCGCGAATGAGTGTCTTTGATGGAACACAACCAAAATTCACACATGTTCCACCTAACTCTGACTTTTCAATCATCAATACAGTCTTATTAAGCTCAGAGGCCTTAATTGCTGCGGCAAATGCTGCTGACCCACTTCCTACAATGGCCAAGTCATAATCAAATTCGTGTGTTATACAACAGTCCATTTTTTATCCTTTGTCACATTGTTTAGAGGTAGCTTTATAGCCTACAGAATCTATTTTATTTTTAATTTCATCAGATGAAGTAAGGGCGTCGTCATATTTTATAACAGCACTTTTTTCATCCAGTGAGACTTGAACATCCTTAATTCCTTTTAGCTTTTTGATCGCTGCTTTTGTCGTCACTGTGCAGGTAGCACAAGTCATTCCCTCAACACTAAAACAAGCATTTCTAGTTTCAGCTAAAGCTATTTGAGAAAACCCAATTAACATTACAATGATTCCTAAATTTTTCATGTGTAAGACCCCTTTCCATAGTTAATTTAAAAAAGCCAAGCTACCAGATATGGCGAACCAAGCCCCAATAAAGCGATGATAAGACCAATCCAGTAGGCAAAAACCATTCGCTTATATTTTTTTGGATCAGCACAAATTGATCCAGGTTCACAAACTTTTCTTTTGCGATATAAAGTAAATCCTGCAAAACCAAAAAGCACAGCGATAGCTATTGTTAATGGAATTCTTAGGAATTCAAATTTTGAAAGAACTGCGGCTCCAGAAACACCTAAGATCGTGAGTACTAAAGGGCCTATACAGCATAGTGAAGCTAGAAACCCAGCTAAAATTCCTGTTCCTATAAAGATGCCCGTTTTATTTTCAATTGGCTGATTCTTTTTCATTCTTTACCTCACTTCTTGTTACAGTATAAAGTATGTAGTATACTACAAGGTCAAGAGGTAAAAATGAGAACGAAGGATATTGTTGAAAGAACAGGTATAGATAAGGAAACACTCAGGTTTTATGAATCAAAGGGGCTGTTGCCTGAATCAAAAAGAACTGAATCAGGGTATCGAGTTTTCAACAGTGAAACACTCACTCGTATTCAATTTATAACAACAGCCAAACAGGCAGGCTTCACTCTAAGCGAAATAAAAGGCCTAATTGATTTACAACAAAATAGTGGCCCATGCCGATCTAGCCGAGATATAGCAAAATCTAAGAAGACAGAAATTTCAGATAAAATTAAAGCACTTAAAAAAATGGACAAGATGCTTACAAGTTTTATTTCCGAATGCGAAAAAAATGGTGAAAAAGGACTTAGTAAGCCGTGCCATTTTTCTTTTGAAAAATGTTGTTAATGTAAAGTCTCTCATTAAAGCCTCTCATTTCTCATAGTAGTCTCTCACGCATGAGAGAGACTTCACTCTGCGGCATAAAATTGCTCAAAATCCCAATTTCTAAATCATTTTAAAAACTTGCTTCATTTTTTCTGTGCAGGTCGCACGGCTCGAAAACTTTGGCACGTGATTGCTTTACGTCCTCTCGTGAAACGAAAACGAAAGGAGGATTTATGGACGGCTATTTCAAGCCAAACTTCAAAAATGAAAAACGAGAACTTCATGTTCTCAGCTTAGATGATTGTGATTTCGTTCCTGACGATGAATCGAAAATTCAAGTCATCTATGGATGCAAACACATTTGCCCTCGATGTGGGTCTGCGACTCATGTCACAGGCGAAGACCCTTATTGTACGGACTGTAACTGGGATTCACTTACTGATCCCATTTACGAGAAACAAAAATGTGCGGCGTAAGAACTAGAGGCAAAGCCTTCATTGCAAGGTTTTTGTCCAAGCTTAATGAGCAACCGATTTACCAAGTAAAAAACCAAAACAGCAAAGCGTGGATCACGCTAGATGAATTGATGAAAAGAAACAGAGAACGATACTTTTACCAAAACTTATTAGGAGCAAACAAACATGAAAGCATTGAAAGAAATTTTAGACACTCAAATGGAGAAAATGAAGCCAACCAAATTTTATCGGTTTCAACTTTTCGTGGAAAGTGCTGATAGCAACACCAAAAAGAAAACTGTGGGTATGGCCTATCTAAAAGAAGGCCAAGGCATTTACACGCTTCGCTTATGGACGCTTTTAGAGGACAAATTTTTTCTACTTCCTAGCAAAGATGATTCTACCAAGTATTTGCTGATGACGAGAGAACCGAACAAGTCTGCTACGTCGAAGAATAAATACTTTTGGAACATCATTGGGAATGCCAAGGCCGATTCAGCCAAAGGCGTGATCGAAATGAACTTCGATCTACTTAATAAGAAAATTTACATGAACATTTATCCTGAAGAGTCAGCAACTCCCTACGGACAACCAGTT
>CAXHHE010000213.1:0-6310 GCA_964016365.1 uncultured Bacteriovorax sp.
TACACAGAAGCCTTCGTCGGCAGCGTCAGATGTGTATAAGAGACAGGCTTTCACCGAGTAAGGCAATCTCATCTTCCTCTTGTTTGGCCAGCTCCTCAGGTGCAACTGTATTCCATTCCATGCGAGTTAAAAGACGGTCTACGCGTAGAAGAAATTCATCCAGGTCAAAAGGTTTTGAAAGATAATCATCAACCCCAAGAGAGAGGCATTTGATTTTTTCTTTAACCTGCTCTTTGGCCGAAATAACGAGGATAGGAATCTTCGGATCACGTTTTCTAATCTCAGTGATCACGCCAAAACCATCAATTTCCGGCATCATCAAATCGACAATGACCAGCTCCGGAGCATACTCTCCGTAATAATTTAGTCCCTCAAGCCCATTAAGAGCGTGCAAGACATCGTGGCCCAGCATGCGCAGGTTGAGTTTAATGGCCTCAGCAATATGCTTTTCATCTTCGATGATAAGAATTTTTTTGCCGGTATTTTTTGTGACGACTGCCATAACCTATTTCGTTTCCTTAAAAACAATCCTGAAGATTGTTCCTTTGCCCACCCCATCACTGTGAGCGGTAATTTCGCCCTTGTGGAGTTTAACGATACTCTGGACAATGTAAAGCCCTAATCCGCTTCCCTTCGTAGATCTTCCTACCTGGTAGAACTTTTTAAAGACTTTTTTAAGTTCGCTTTTTTCTAAACCAATCCCATTATCGCTGACATCAATCACTAAACTTTTTTCAATCATCGTGACTTTGATACGCACTAATTTTTCACGGGACTTGTTGTAAATAAAACCATTCGTCACCAGGTTCATTAAAAGCATTTCAAAAAGACCGAAGTCGATTTGCATAAAGTAACTTTCTACATCACTTTCAAACTCCACTCTTCCTTCATCAAAAAGATGGGGCGTGTTTTTAATAAACTGACCAATCACTGAAATGAGATCTTCATCTTTAAAGTCGGCCTTGATGTTTTTATCTTCCAGTCTTCCCAATTGCAGGATGCGGTTTACGTTGTCTGAAAGACGTTTGGTGTCGCGCTTCATGTACTCCAGGTAACGAAGCTGCTCCTGGCGCTCAAGCTCGTGGCGGGAAAAAGTCTCCAGGAACAATTGCAATGAAGCAATCGGCGTCTTTAGTTCATGGGTAAAACCATTGATAAAGTTTTGCTGCAATCTATAGAGCTGGATCATCTTTTGGTAGTAGATGTAGATGATGAAAAGTCCTGCGAGGATAACTGATACCAGCAGAGAAAGAGTCAGGATCAATACCCATGTTTCGCTCTGGAAAATCTGCTTAGCATTAAGGTTGTATTTAATAACCACATCTTGAAGCGCCTCGTTGACCTGAAGGTACGAACGAATGTACAAAAACAGCGATAGCGCTAAGGCCAAAAGCGAGAAAATAAAAATAAATAAGGGATGGTAAAACCACCGGGATTTAATCATACTAAAAGTGTTAATGAAGACAGATGATAAGGCAAGGAGCGTATGGAAATAGCAAGCATTCAAGACACAATTGCAAAAAGTATTGACCACACTTTACTAAAACCAGATGCCACTTTTGCTCAAATCCACACGCTAGTCGATGAGGCTAAACAATATCGCTTTTTTTCTGTTTGCGTGAACCCGGCCTACGTCGCTACTTGTGCCGATCTTTTAAAAGGCACAGGCGTTCAGGTTTGCACTGTTGTAGGTTTTCCTCTGGGAGCAAGCTCAACAGCGGTAAAGGCGTTTGAAACTGTCCATGCCATTAAAGACGGGGCCGATGAAATTGATATGGTCATCAATATTGGTGCGCTTAAATCACAAAAACTTTTATTAGTTGAAGAAGACATCCGCGAAGTCGTTTATGCGGCCGAAGGAAAAGTCGTCAAAGTTATTATCGAAACCTCTCTTCTAACCGAAGAAGAAAAAGTCCAGGCCTGCCAGATCGCTGAGAAGGCCGGGGCTAACTTTGTTAAAACATCAACGGGCTTCAATGGCGGAGGCGCCACTGTAGAAGACATTAAACTGATGCGTGAGAGCGTTTCAACGTCGGTGAATGTCAAAGCAAGTGGTGGAATCAGAGACCTGGAAACGGCTAAAAAAATGCTGGCAGCAGGGGCAACCCGCTTAGGCACAAGCGCAGGTGTGTCGATCGTTAAGGGAATTGTCTCTCAGGATTTCTACTAAATCGGAAAATGCCCTTTGGCCTTTTCTTTTAAGGCTAGGCACACTTCTGCTCTATCTTTATAAATTTCAGAATCTTTAATGGCGTGAAGGCTTAAGAGTTCTTCGCGCATTTTAGTTTGTGGAGTCAGGATATAAACATCACCTTTTTTTCTTGCTTGCTCCTGAAAATTCATCAGTTCATTTAAAGCATGACGGCCCACGCTCTCCAGGGATGTTAAGTCAAAAACAAAGGCTTCTCCGCCAATTCTTTCGAATGTAAATTTCATATCGGAAAGCTCATCCATATGAGCACCAAATTTTAAATAAACGGCACTGCCCATCTTCACCACTGAAGCCATAAGCACATCTCCCTACGAGTCCTTTAAATTTTACTTATCTTACTCCTCTTCTCGGGAGATTAAATATGTGGCTGTTTTTGCAGGGGGGCCCTTAAGATTAGGCCGCTAAATCGAGTTGTTTTTTTGACAACAAAAATGGGCTACATGTTTTCCTACATATTTTCAAAGAAATTAAGCGGCAGTCCGCCCTGGCGGTTAAGCCTCTCCATACACTTCGGAGCAATCCCTTCAAAAACCAGGAATCCATCCTCTCTGCGGGCAATAGTTTGAACCAGCATTGTTGGCCCCTCCATCCCACACACTTCGATGATTTCGTTAATCACGCGGTTGCCTTCTTTATCACGGCCTAATTGAATGATGAATTGAACAGCAGACGTCATCTGCTTTCTGACGACAGTTAATGGGATTTCAAATCCGGCAAGTAAGAAGAGTGTCTCCATTCTTGAAAGACATTCACTAGCAGAGCTCGCGTGCACGCTGGTCATACTTCCATCGTGTCCGGTGTTCATCGCCTGCAGTAAATCAAAGAGCTCTCCTCCGCGCGTCTCACCGATGATAATGCGATCCGGGCGCATACGCAGAGTGTTTTTAACCAGGTCGCGGGTGCTCAGTGCTGACTTCGACATCAGGGCCTTCGCTCCAGACTCAAGTCTCACCACATTGGGCATATTGATTGTTAGTTCAGGCGTATCTTCAATGGCGATCACTCTTTCATGTTTTGCGATTTCGTTGATCATTAAATTTAAAAATGTCGTCTTCCCTACACCAGTTCCTCCGGAAACAACGATATTTAAGCGCGAGTGAACGATGGCCCTTAAAAATTCGACCCAGTGAGGACTAAGACCAAAGACACCTTGATTAGAATCGAAGCTGGAAATAAATTTCAAATACTTTCTAATTGAAATCGCCGGTGAGCCGTTAACAAATGGCTCGTTGATGATGTTGATACGCGATCCATCCGGAAGATTCCCGTCGAGAATCGGATTGTCGCCGTCACACGTCTTCTGGTTCATGTCGGCCACGTCTTTAATAAATTGCTTAATATCGGCAGCTGGAAGATTGGCATTGATTTGAATGAACTGCCCGCCTCTTTCGACGAAAACATTTTTCGGCCCGTTGATTAAGATCTCGGTGATACCGTTTTTTTTGCTTAGATCGTTGATTAAGTTCCAGATACTGTTATTCATAATCGCCCTTTCCTATTGGGTAGAAACATCTGTCGTAAAAATATCGGAGTCGTTAATGGAAGCTCCGTAAGTCATAAAGTTATTCATCATCTGCCCTTGCTCTTCTTTAGAAAGCAGGGAAAAAAGTGAAGCGTATCTCGTCTCACTTTGCAGTAGAGTAAAAAGCCTCTCTTGTCCTAAAAAATGCTCAAACTGAATCAGCTGAAGCATCAGCCAGTCGATGCGCACTGATTTTGCTTTTGAAAGCTTCATGTACTCAATGTGCTCGTCTTTAATTAAAAGTGGAGTCAGCTCTCTGGTGTCACTTCTCATCTTGATATGGATCAAAGACATCTTGGCATAAAACGCCAGAAGAAAAGCGCGGTTAAACCCTGCAGGCGTAAAGTGGCGGAGTTTATTTTCGACATTGATTAAATCAGTCACTAAATTAAGATTGGCAGTCTCCGGGAATCTTCCCGTCATCGCATGCTCTAAAAACACAGCGGCCAGGCGGTTTCTGATTCCAGTCCAGCCCGAAATCGAAAGAATTTTTCCCAGGAATCCATCGGGGTCGATGTCTTTGAAGACTTTTTTAACTAAAGCGTTGAGCTCTTTGTTCTCGTTGATATACATTTCGAGGTTAGTGTTAACCGCGGTGGAGTTTTGAATGTTGCTTGCTAGCAACCGAGTATAATACTCAGGCAGCGAAACATAAGGGAAATTAATCATGCAATCCTTGCGTGAATTTGTTCTCTCTAGAGATCACTTACAACTTAGTTTATACTGAGTTAAGAGCAGTCTCAATAACGAAATGGAAGTGCCATGAAAATCCCTATTTTTGAAGAAATCCTCCTTAAGGGCCCAGCTCTTTCTGATGTTCAGGAAGTGGTCGAGGATTCAAGAATCGGAAAGGTTCCCTGCTACATCAACCTTTCAAACTATGCGGCGGCAGACCTAGAATCAGTGATTATGAACCTGGAGCAGGTTATTTTAGAAAACGCTCTTCACCCGCGTTTTCCCTATCCGCTTTATATCATCACCAGTAAATCGGTAAAAAGTCTTTTCCCCTCTGTCAGATCAGTAAAAGATCTGCCTGAGCACTACTTTAAAAAAGTTAAGCGACCAAACAATAAAGAGCTTCAGCTTCTCAATAAGCTCTCGCTTAAAGTTGATAAAATTAAAAACCTCGAGCTCTACAAAATCTCCCAGGACCTGAAAGATTCTGCCGATGCTCAGAAAAAACTCTACGTCGAGACTAAAGAACTCTACTTTCTTGAAGTGTTGAACTCTATGCTTTTTGAAAAACCCACAAAGGCCAAAGGGCGCGACAGGTAGGAAAAAAAATAAATGAGTAAAAAAATCGGAAACACCAACCTTTCAAAAGAAGTCCTGGCGGGGCTTAAAGGCTTTGAAGATGTCTTTGAAGACTACGTTAAAAGCGAAGAGTACAAAGACCACGAAAGAAAAGAGCGCGAAAATGCCAAGGTCGGCGAACAATATGAACTTCAGCATTTCCTGGAACAGGAAAACGACCGTCTTTCAGCACTGGAGATTTTTCTTACGAAAAAAATCCCACTCAAAATGAATTTCTCTCAGACCGAAAAACTGATCCTGCTGCAAATGGAAAGGAAAAAAGTCTTGAAGGAAAAAATGAGCACGGAACTAGCTAAGCTCGACTCTCCTTTGCAGAAGAATCTCGCTCAGCTTATTAATTCACATTTTGCTTAATGCTTAACCAGGGTCAGAATAATAGGTCCGCCGACGTGTTTAAAGTCTTCATCCGACATCGAATCAATGTCGTAGCCTTCCATCTGCGATTTTAGAAGGTCCTGCAGGTAATTGTTGAAATCAAAAACCTGGTTAAGGCCATAAGTCTCTGAGAACTTCTGGATTTTTTTAAAGAGTTCTGGAGTCAGGATGAACTTCCCTTCCGAAGGAGAGACAATTCCCTGAGAGAATGCTTTATATTCATCAATCGTCAACCCGAGTTTCGCCCCGTTGTTCTGCGATGGATTTTCATTGAATGAACTTAAGTAGAAGTTGGCAAAGTTACTTAATAAAAGCGACTCAAAGTTGATGTCATCAACTGTGTAGTTTAAATAATAGCTGTCCATTAAACGCCCTTCCTCTTTTAGAGTCGATAGCGTCTCATAGAACTTGCTTGCAAATGGCATTAAGGCCATTAGTGTTTTCGTTTTGTATATCCACATCTGATACTCTTCAAACTCGATAATAGTTTTTGGAGAATCATCTTTTGGGGCATGAAATTTTGTCGGAGTATCAAAGGAGTTATCCAGGAAATCACTCCAATAGTCTCCCAGGAATGTCTCTTTGTCCCCTTCGAAACCATGAGCGGCCAGGGCCTTTTTTAAGTCTTTTAAATTGAATTTAATCAGCGAGTTTCCAATTTTATACAGGTCGCTGAAACTAAAAAGCGTAAAGAGTCCTTCTTCCGGTGTTTCTTTTAAATGGTCTGTCGACTTAATATAATTAAAACCAAGAAGAATAAGATTTTTTGTCTGTGAGCCTGTTCTCGTCATGGCCACTGAACCTTTTTTCAATGATCCTTGAGACTCAAGGCGGGCATTGATCTGTCTCTTATACACATCTCCGAGCCCACGAGACGCTCAGTTATC
>CAXHHE010000214.1:0-6267 GCA_964016365.1 uncultured Bacteriovorax sp.
CACAGCAGCCTTCGTCGGCAGCGTCAGATGTGTATAAGAGACAGCGTCTTCACCTTGTTTATTTTCAGTTTCTGATGACGTTAATAAAAAAGCTTTATTTCCCGTCACTGGTGTTGTCGAACAAGAAGCACTAAGAAGGAGTAGGGCGATTAAAAAAATATTTTTCATACTTAACCTTTTTTATCTGCAATAGTTTCATCAAGTAATATATCGATCTTAAATTTTTTAGAACACTCTTTTAGGATCTGTTCCATTTCACCTTTTAAGTTTAAATCGCCACGAAGTTCGATGTCTCTATACTGAGCGTGATGAGGATGCTCAATGGTTGAGTAAAAACAGATGCCATCGTTGGCCTCGAGCTGGAAATAGAAAAAAGCTGAATCTTCTTTATTAAGTCTGATGATGTAGTGAAAAAGTTGACTGGATTGATTTGACATAGAACCCTTAAAACACGTTTGACATGTACCTGATCTGATTTAGAATAAAAGTTAAGTTATCGCATTCACATTTACAAGTCATGGAGGACAAAAAGTGAAGAGGATTTATGCCAGTAAGGCCATAAACAGCGGTTTGCTATTATGTAGCACCCTGTTTTTAACCTCATGTTCATCGCTTTGGTTGCATCGCGATCAAACAGTGGACTCTGCTTTAAATGATGGAGTGCAATCGCAGTCGTCGACAGTTCCAAAAGAGCAGTATGACGAGCTTGCTAGAAAGTACAACGATCTTTTAAATCAATCCAAGAATTTAAAATCACAAGAGGTTGCAGCTGCCCAGCCAGCAGCAAACCCTAATGAACAGAAGAAGCCTGAAATTGCGGAGAGCACGGTGCTTGATCCTTCTGAGTTAGTCAATAAGATTGATCACGCGATTCCAGATGCACCTAATCTTGATGGTGTAGATGCGCTTGCAACAGTTAAAGAAGAAAAAGGTCCGGCCCTTCCAACTAGTTTGGGAGTGAAGACTGTTAATAACACAGATGAAATTGATGACCAGATCTCAAGACTGCGCGAAGTGCAGGAGTTAGTTAAGGTCAATAAGTTTGAACAGGCGCTTATCATCTTAAAGGAGCTTGAAGCTTCAAAAGAAAAGCAAATCGTTGTCCGCGCAAAAATGATGTTGGGCGATCTGCTTTTTGCTCAAGGTGAATTCGACCTGGCCTCACAAGTGTATGAAGAAATCATTGGCAAATATGCATTCTCAGGATTTGTTATCAAGGCCCTGGGGAAGTTGGTTGTGTGCAGTGAAAAACTAAAGCAGCCTGAAAAACAAGCGAAGTACTATTCGCTGTTACACGATTTCTTTGAAGCAACTTAAAAAGTTAAGGATAGGCTAGGATGGCAGTATCTAAGAACAAGTATTTATTTTTGGTTTTATTGGCGAGTCTTGCTAGTGGGAAAGTTCACGCGCAGGAGCCGACAAATGCTGACCTGGAAGAAGTAAATGTTTTTGAATCACTGAATCCATCGGGCGATTCCGCTCCGGCACCAAGCACTGATGTGCAGATGTCTACTCTCGAAGAACAAGACGACCTTCAATCTCTAAAAGAAGATGTAGGGGAAATTGTTTTTGATAAAGAGCCAGCTAAAAACCCAACAGTTATGGAAGGCAAAGCTCCTGTTGAGCCGGCCGATCAAAAAGGGCCTTTAAACGTTGTGAGTCCTAAGGGGCAGAATGTTTCTAGTGCGGCCGATGATAAAGCGGAAATTATCGCCGATGAAGGCGTTAACTTTGATGTCGGAAGTGAAGAGAAGAAGCTTTTAGAGCTTTCTAAATACGTTCAGCACAAAATCACTCCAAAGGAGTGGGATGACCTGGCGATTAAGTCAAAATTAGAGAAATACGAAGTTCAAAAAGGTGATTACCTTTGGAAGATTTCGAAGTCGTTATTTGGTTCAGGTTTTTATTATTCAAAAATCTGGTCGCTAAATCCGCAGATTACTAACCCGCATGAGATTGAACCAGGAACAATTCTGGCCTTCGATACAGGGGATGCCGACACTTTCCCACAAGTTCAAGTGGGTGAGTTTAGCGATGATGAAATCGAAAGAGCAAAAGGCGGTGGAGCTTATACAAGTTCTGATGATAAAAACCGTCCTTCTTGGATTCAGGAAAGAAAGAAACTTCTGGATCAAGGGGTGTATTTCCAGTTTGCTTCAGAAGAGACGTATGAAGATTTAGAGCGTTTGGAAAAACAACAGCGCAACACTGAATACGAAAAATACGATCCACCAATGTCAGATATCATCATTGCAGAGCCGTCAGAAGTTTATGACAGCACTGGTTTTGATAAGAGCAATAAAATTGTTTTCAATTACAAAGAAGGTTTCTTCTTAAATACCTTTGTTACAACGAACGTTGTTCAGGATTTAGGAGAGATTAAAGCGTCACCGAAAGAGTCTGTTTTTATTAATAAACTGGAAACTCTTTATGTAAACTTCGACAAATCAACGAAGGTAAAACCAGGGGACATGTTCTCTGTTTACACTTCAGGTGGAGAAGTAAAGCATCCGGTGTCTGACCGCTCAGGATTTTTATACACGACAACTGCCCAAATTAAGGCCATCAGAAAAATTGATGACGTCTGGGAATGTCAGGTTGTAGAGCAGTCGGGACTTGTTCAAAGAAAAGACCGTATCACAGTGTACACTCCAAAGATTGGAAAACTTGCCAAGACGTTTAGCAGAAGAAATGTTGAAGCTGCGATTATTGGAAGTTACCGCGATTCGATCTCAGGGCTCTCTTACGGAGATGTCGTTTATCTTGACCGCGGGCGCGCCGATGGTGTGGAGTTAGGAAACGTTTTTGATATTTATTCTTTTGTTGATCGCGGGACTCAGAGAAAAATCACTCCAAGTCCGACGTATAAAATTGGTGAATTGACAGTTATTAACATTACTGACAATTTTGCTACGGCCTTAATTACTGGTTCAATGAATGAAATTGCAGTGGGAAGTATTGCAATTACAAGAACTCAGGAAGAGCAGGCAAGAAGTATTCGCCTGAAAGGCAGAGATAAGCTTAACGATGTAAAGAAAATGGAAGGCAAAGCACTTGATGAGTTAGACGTAGAGTTAAATCTTGATGATGTAAGCCAAGATATTTTAAATAAAGCTGATAAAATTCAATTAACCGAAGACGAGCTAGAAGAGCTAGAGCGTCAGGAGCGCGACAAGTCAGTAATCAAAGACTCTGAGCGCGATGTTAAAGAGTTAGATCGTCTCGAGTCGGAAATTAGAGATGCTGAGGGCTCTCTCAATGAATCGAAAGTGGATGAAGACAAGTTCTTAGAACAGCAGAGTCTTGAAGAATTAGAGAAGAAATCTAAACAACAAGATCCTAATGCGTTTGAGTCACTAAACGAAATTGAGAAGGACATCGGAAGAAAATATCTCGATGAAGACATCAATAACAAAGAGAATCCATACGGTCTAACAGAGTTTGACCTTGAAGAAGTGGATGAGTTGTTGAATACTGATCTCAAAAAGTAGTTACCAAAAAATTAATTAAGACACTAAGGTAAAAAAACATGTGTGCAAAAGCAGTTGCTAAAAAAGCGGCGAAAAAAGTCGTCGTGAAAAAGACACCAGCAAAAGCAGCAAAAGCTGTCGTGGCCAAAAAAGCTCCGAAAGTAGCTGGTAGCAAGGCAGATAAAGACGATAATGAAAAAGTGTACGGAGATTATGACCTGGTGGTCGTTGAGTCTCCGTCAAAAGCAAAAACCATTAAAAAATATTTAGGGAAGGGATTTCAGGTTGTGGCGTCTAACGGACACATCAAGGACCTTCCAAAATCAAAGCTGGGCGTTGATGTTAAAGATGACTTCGCACTAGACCTTGTTCCGATTACCGGAAAAAAAGATAAGATTGAAAGAATTCAGGAACTCGCAAAACACGCCAACCAAATCTACCTCGCACCCGATATGGACCGCGAAGGAGAGGCGATCGCTTTCCATCTTGCTGAAGAAATCGGAAAAAAGAAAAGCATCCATAGAGTTGTTTTTAACGCCGTAACAAAAACTGCCGTTAAAAATGCGATTGATAATCCAACTGAACTTAATCAGCCAATGTATGACTCGCAAAAGACAAGACGTGTTCTTGACCGCCTTGTGGGTTATAAAATTTCGCCAATCCTTTGGGACAAAGTTCAAAGAGGGATTTCTGCGGGACGTGTTCAGTCAGTAGCTTTAAGAGTTATTGTTGAGCGCGAAGACCAGATCAAAAAATTCGTTTCAGAGAAATGGTTTTCAATTCAAGGTGAACTTGAAAAGAAAGGCATTAACTTTGAAGTGCGCTACTACGGTGAAGAGCAAGGGAAGAAAACTGAACTTGATGGAAACGCCGGGGAAAAGCTTGCAAAGAGTGTTCTGTCAGACATTAAAGGCAAGAGTCTAAAAGCGATTGAAGTTAAGAAAAAAGAAAGAAGACAAAATCCAACTGCACCATTCACAACATCTAAGCTTCAACAGGAAGCAGCTAACAAGCTGGGCTTTACTGCGAAGAGAACGATGATGGTTGCTCAGATGCTCTATGAAGGGGTTCAGCTAAGAGACCATGGTCTACAAGGTTTGATCACTTATATGAGAACGGACTCGGTGAGAACAGAGCCGGAAGCGATGAAGTCAGTTCGCGACTACATCAAAAAGAAATACGGAAAAGATTTTTTATCAGCAGAAGAAATTGTTTATAAGAAAAAAGGAACTAGTAAGGTACAAGATGCCCACGAGGCCATCCGTCCAACTAACCTTGAGTTCACGCCGGATGAAGTGCGTGGGGATTTAGATCCTGACCAACAAAAACTTTATGAACTAATCTGGAACAAGTTTATCTCTTCTCAAATGTCTCAGGCCGTTATCGATCAAACAACTGTGACATTTGAAGCAGGCGGACACTTTTTTAAATCAAATGGGTCAATTGTAAAGTTCCCTGGGTTTAGAACTGTTTATCTTGATTCTCTTGCGGAAAAACAAAGCAGAAAGAATGAAGATGAGTCAGAAGAGAGCGAAGAGCCAAAAACAGGACTTCTTCCGGATATTTCGGAAGGAGAGTCATTTGCTCAGAAAAAAGCCATTGATATGGAAGAGCACTGGACTTCACCTCCACCAAGATTTAATGAAGCTTCTCTGGTTAAAGCTCTTGAAGAAGATGGAATCGGGCGCCCGTCTACATACGCGGCGATCATTTCCAACATTCAAGATAGAAACTACGTAGAAAAAATTGAAAACCGCTTCGTTCCAACAGAGCTTGGAAATGTGGTTTGTAAAATGTTAGTTGAGAGTTTCCCTGACGTTATGGATATTGAATTCACAGCTAAAGTTGAAGAGCTTCTGGATAAAATCGAAGAAGGCGACGTCAGCTGGAAAAAAGTTTTACGTGAATTCTGGAAAGGGTTTGAGTTGACGCTTGAAAAAGCTAAAGACGAAATGAAAAACCTGAAGAAGCAATCTATCCCAACAGGGGTTCATTGCCGTAAATGTGCTGATGGTGAATACCAGATTAAATGGGGGAAAAACGGGCAATTCCTTGCTTGTTCAAACTACCCGGACTGTAACTCGACTGAGGACTTTAAAAAGTCATTAGATGGCGTTATCACAATTATTGAAAAAGAATTTGCTAAAGACCCATGCCCAACTTGCGGCAAGCGTTTAGCGATTAAAAAAGGGAAATACGGAAAGTTCCTTGCCTGTGAGGATTACCCTCAGTGTGCGACAACTTTACCATTTACTCTGGATGTTCAATGTCCACTTTGTAAGGTAGGAAAATTCGCAGAGAAGAAGAGCCGTTACGGAAAACTATTCTACGGATGTTCAAATTACCCAGAGTGCTCAAATGCTATGTGGACGAAGCCATACGCGTTTGATTGTTCAGCTTGTGGGCACCCGGTGATGGGAGAGAAGTTTACGAAGAAAAACGGCAAGCAGTTAGAATGTCCTAAGTGTCGCCACCGCGTCGATATCGCGGACACTCCATTTCATGTAGACGAAGAGTCTGGTGAGATTATGGAAGAAGCAGCAGAATAAAAATAAAAAGGGCCTCTTATCGAGGCCCTTTTTTTTATCTGCTTGCCGGGAGTTAGGGCTCCCTGGCCGCTTTAGAATTTATAGACGAGTGTTCCCATTGTTCTCTTTTCAATTCCTTTCGTCTCAAAAGCATCACCATTCATTGAACCAGTTCTGATGTTGTATTCATGAGAAAGTTGAAGTTTTAAGTTCTTTGTTAAGCCTGTCTCTTATACACATCTCCGAGCCCACGAGACGCTCAGTTATCT
>CAXHHE010000215.1:0-6264 GCA_964016365.1 uncultured Bacteriovorax sp.
ATCGGCCGTTGGTTTCGTTCCAAACAACTGTGCTTCAAGTGGTGTAAACTTTTTTAAGTAAGAACAATTTAATGCCTTGGCCGGTACCTTCTCTTCCAAATTCAAAAAATTAGTTTGGTTAAAATTGTCGATAGATGAAAGATCCGGTCTTTTCAAATGAGAAGAATCCCAAATGGCCGCCAGATAGTCATCAAGTTCCGGGCATTTATTTGAAGTTGAACACTTCTGTGATATTTCACTGTATTTAGTTAGGTTTGTTTTTAAACTTAAGTCAGAGGGAAGAATCGGAAGCTGGTTCGACACTAGTTTTTTATGAATCAACTCCAGTAAACTTAGAACAGTATAGCGATATTTACTCAATCCCAATTTGGTAAAAGCGTTAGTGTCTTCCCCGCGAACCTTGGCCAGACGATAGAGAGATCGCCCTATATCCATATTACTCAAAAGCACTAAAGAACTTTCCGAAGGTAATTTTGAATCAAGCGCACACTGTGCCCTATTGGTAAACCTCAAGTCGGATGTAATATTTTTTCCTCCGGCCAGTACCTGTGAGGACAAAAATAAGAGCATTAATGGAAGAAGAGCTTTCATAAAATTTCCAAAAGTGAGTAATATTTGACTAAAATTAACTCATCTCAATTAGAAACAAATGAGAGACGTATTTTTTATGTAAAAAATGTCTGTTTATAAAAAATTTAAAAAAACGCTTAAAAGTACAGACCTCTAAGCGTTTGGTTTTTCAAGATCTAAGCGATGATAGACATCGGCAGGGACATCTGCAGGATTCTTGTAAATAGTCCACCCGCAAGGCTTGTTTGGGTCAGCTTCAAATTCAACGACCAGTTTAGGATAACCAAAACGATCGATTGAGTACTTTTCATTTAAAGCGCAATGAGAGCAGTACAAATTGACCTCTCCACATTTGCTCCATGCCAGGTTGTGCTTCTCCTTAAGGTTGACAACGGACTCACCTAGTCTTCTACGAATAGCACCACCACTTCCACAAGGATCAAAAATCAGCCTGATTTTTTTATCGTCTTCTATTACTGTAGTTTTCCCTTCTCTAGTGCTTCCTGAAAAGTGGAACCTTAAATGCTCAGCTAAAAAAGCTGATAACTCTTCTGGAGATAGAACATTTGCTAAATCCCAAAGACCTAGCCATTTTTGGTTTCTTAAAATACTTCCGTTGCTAATTTCAACGGCCATTTTTTCTCCATCGACTTCAATAATCGAGGTTGGGTATGAATAAACAAATGTAGCAAAAGTGTCGTGACGAATGACCGCGCGGTGATGAAAAACTGGCAAGAAATCCAGCGATTTTTTTAAATCTTTTCTGCTAAAAGCATCCTGCAATTCCTTAAAGTCTTTCTCCATTTCCCCCACAATAAAATCGGCAGATGACATGCTCAGCTTTTCTTCATCAAATAAATCCTTCATTTGCTCAATAACAATCTTTTCTTCTGCCTCGGAGTAAGACTCGCCCATTTTATTCATGAGCACTTTAAAGTCGCGAAGTGCTTTTTTGCGAAACTCTTTTTCCGACTCTATGGATGTCAATTCAGCATAATAATTTGTCATAATTATGCACCACTCAAAGAAAACAACATTCATGAACATATTCTGAGCATGAAAGGTTGATAAATACTTACTGGCCTCATCCCATTCACTTTTGAGCAATAAATTTCTTATGACCTGGTAGTCAGGTATCTCCAAAGATGAAGGCACCCCCATTCTCATTAGAGATCCAGTTTTCTCAAAAACTTGCAATCTTTCCTGGCCAATAAAATAATCACTCATTGTTACTCCGAACATGAAAAGATAAATTGAATATTACATTAGTAATAAACGCTACGACAGAAAGCTGATTGCGACAAGGAAATTTATTGTTATTTTTCTTAGCTTACTTGGGATAACAAAACCTCTTTTTCGCATTCGACTCCACCACCTGATAATTTTCTTCCAGGCATTTTTTCTTGCTAGGAAACTTCTTCAGCGGAGCACACGAATAAAGGCTTCTCTTTTTTTCTTTGTCGACCGAGCGCTTTTCCTGACAGCTCTCCCACCCGTCTTTATCCACACAGGTGTAGTACTGAAATTCGCACTGGTAAATGAGATACTCTCCGGCCTTGTATCGAGAGTCGATTTGATAGTGGCTTTTGCGGTAAGAAAGATCGTCATCGTCTGCGGGGGTTGCAGGCTTTCCTAAAACAGGAATTTCCACCTTCTCTTCAGGCATACCATCGGCTTTTCCGACAAATGGAAAAACGAAAAGCGCCGCGAGTAAGAAAAGGTGAAGTTTCATCTTAGTTTCCGCTTTTTTCGTCGCTTCTGATTTTTTTCATGGCGAACTCCAGGATCTCTTTTAGGTCTTTAAGCTCTAGTTCATAAAACATATGTGAAGCAGAAACTTTTGGAAGAGTTTTTCCAAATTTCATTTCGTCCTCAAAAGACCTGATGCGGTTGTTGAGGTTGTTTCTGATCGTTCTCATTTGCTTGGGAGTTTTTTCTTTGAAACTCGCCTTTAGTTCTTCTACGCGTGGGTGTGCCATTTAAAAATCCTTATTGCCAAAGTAATACATAATATCGACCGCCGAGCTTTAGCCCTTCGATGCCAATGGTGAAGGCAAGAAAGATAAAGGCGAGGGAGAAATATTTCAAGTGTAATCGTTCCCATTTTTGGGGAGTTTTAAATAAACCAAAGAGCATCCCGACAAAAAGGCCTCCAGCGTGGGCCGTATTGGCGATGGGGCCTAGAAATCCAGTCAAACACAGAAGAAGCCATCCAATCATGATGGTAATATCTCTCGGAGGCAGGGAGTACTCCATGTCCTCGTGGATTTTCTTATAAACCCAGACAAACCCCAGCATCGCATAGAGAACGCCCGACATTCCTCCGAATTGAGGGCCGCTTACACAGTACTGGAGGACGTTGGAAACAACACCACTCACTAAGATAAAAATCAAAAGGAAATTCTTCCCAAATTTGTACTCAATTAAATAACCCAAGTCCTTAAACCAGAGCATGTTAAACACAATGTGCAGGATGGATAAGTGAATCAGAATCGGAGTGACAAGTCTCCAGATTTGCCCATGCAGGATTTCGTATAAAAAACCCGTCTCTGGTACACCCATAAAAAGCGCATCAAAGAGCCTTTTTCCCATGTCCGAATAGCTCAAACCAAAGAGCACGGCACAGATGATGATAATCGTATAAGTCACTTGCCCGCGTGGAAGAGTTTTAATTTTTACCCACTCTTCGTCCACTTCAATAGGCTTTTGAAAACCAAGCTTCACGCGGTAGTAGTCCATAGCGCGTGGAAGATCTTTTTCTTCATCTACCGTGAGAAAATAAATATCGTCTTTTTCGCTATAGTGAGTCTGTGCGCTGATGCCCATGGAAAAGAGTTCATCACGCATTTGATTGATCATTTTTCTGTCGCGAAGTTCGCCTACGACAAACATATAAAGTCCTTAATTAAAAGCATCGATTAAATCACCGGCCACTTCACCATCACCTGCTGCCAGGGATTTTTTAAAGGCCTGAAGAATGAGTTTTTTCTCATCTTCTGTGGGTTTTGTCCCGCCAATAAGCAGGTTAAATTTCCCGCCTTTGTTAAATGGGATCGAGTCCACGGCGAAAATCATAGTTTTGGCCTTTTCAGAAGAGATTTTACCACTTCCGGTGACGGCCTCTCTCACCGCTTTTTCGATTCCTTCAGCCCGCACCACTCGTTGTGATCTCTCTGCCGCCGGAACCACGGCCCCCGTATCAAACACTGTGCGGACATAAGTCACACGGAATTTAGACGGGTCTTCCGATTTTGAAAGCGTCTTTAGTAAATCCTTTTTTTGACCCATTGACCAGTCGCCCTTTGGCATAAGTATTCCATCATCTCCGGAGAACTTAGGGACGATGCTAGGATTCTTTACGTCCTTAGTGGCCAGAGTAAAATAACGTTTGCTTGTATTCATTGCCTCTGTCACACCATCAACATTCGTTTGAATTTTTCCAAATGCGTCCTGAACCAGTTTTTTTGCATCTTTTTGTGCGTAATTAACCGCACTCAAGGCGCGCATTTGCTCATAAGCGTTGTCGACACCAACACCAGTAAAATCTACCGAAACAATACCGTTTTTAGCTTCACCAAGATTGATGGAAACCCGCTCACGCTGAAATAATGGTGGTGAAAGTGAGTCTACTTTTTTGAAGTACTCTGTTAAGTCATCAATGTGTTTATTACTAATGTCGCTGTTAAATAATGTTTTAACTTTCGCACGGATTTTCCCGGCATATTCTGTGGCATCAGCGCAGTCACTAGGCTTAATCTTGCGAAGAACACCAATCATATCTTTTGAAGGAATGACTTCCCCACTCGCGGTTTTGACCATGATCTTGGCCTTCATTAAATCAGGACTTTTGGCCAGGGATTTTCTTAAACCCTCAATCGAGTTAACGTCCTTATGCATGACGGCCAGTTGCTCTTTAAAAGACACTGTTCTTGTTTTTCCGTCTTTAAATATCGTCGTTCTTGCGCCTCTTGCCGCCATGTTGGCCTCAAGAGCGCTTTCCCCGCTTCCCGATAAAAACCATGAACGCACATCAACCACTTCATCGGTTCTTGGGGCAATCATTTTTGAAAGTCCCATTTTCTCAAATTCAGAAGCAAATTCATCAACGCTTTTTTGATAAATGTCACTTAGCTTTTTTTCCCAAACGGCAGCATCCTCACCTTCGCCCAGAGCTAAACGCAGGCGCATTCCCTTGTAGTCTTTGTATTGACCCTCAAGTTTTGCTGCAACCTCAGGGTGATCCTGTAAATTTTTTTGAAATTTAGCGAGAAAAGAATTGTTAACTGAATCCACCATCGCTTTATCGCCAATGAGTGTATCATTAAGCTTTTTCTGAACAGCATTCTCAACATCAAAATAAAGAACATCAGTTCGCTTTAATTTTTTATCTGCCTCCATCATCGAGATGAATGAGCGGTTGTTAGTGTTGGTGATTGAATCATTGCCATACTTAAGTTTGTACGAAGTCGCTTCAGGCCCTGCCCAATTGACAGTTTTTACCTTGGCCGCAGCCTCCTTCGTTGATTCCCTTGCCGTAACCCTTGCCATCGCTTTTTCCAAAGCGGTCTCAAACTGCGGGCAATTTCCCCAGGCATTGGCAGTAAAAAGAAGAAAAAGTACTAAACTTAAATAATTCATCTTGGTACTTTTCGGATTTTTCACGCATTTCGTTAGAAAACAGAGGGTAAAAACCCTTGTCTAATTATAAATAGGTTTATTTTTGACGTATTTTGGGATATTGTCGGGCCATAAGCGAGATGGGAATGGAAAATAGTGGACTTTTTTAAGACCAATGCCGTTTTCCCCTATGGAGAGATGAGAATGCTTAAAATTAATAAAAAAGTTGAATACGCCCTGATGGCCTTAAAGTTTATGGCCGACAAAAACGATTCAACTCCCTTAGTTTCGGCCCGTGAAATCTGTGATGCTTTCAACACTCCTTTTGATACGACAGCAAAAGTGATGCAAGTGATGAACAATCACGACATCCTGACATCGGTCAAAGGAATTAAAGGCGGCTATCACTTAAACAAACCACTTTCAAGTATTACTTACATGGAACTGGTTCGCATGATTGAAGGCAAAGAAGAAATCGGCCGCATGTGCACAAACCACAAAGGCACGTGTGAACTTCTCGGCAAATGCAACATCTCTACTCCGGTGGAAAACTTAAACCGCAAACTCAACTCGTTCTTAGAAAGTTTAACCCTTGCAGAACTTTTACAAAGCACAGAATTCAACGTCCCAAACAGACTCGCTTCTGGCCTTGAGGTACAACAATAATGAGCACAGATATTTTAAATTCAGACTACAAATATGGATTCTTCACAGACATCGAAACTGAAGAGTTTCCTAAAGGTCTTAACGAAGACATCATCCGTATGATTTCGGCGAAAAAAGAAGAGCCCGAATGGCTTTTAAATTTCCGCCTGAAAGCTTACCGTCACTGGTTAACTATGGAGCACCCACAGTGGGCCAAGTTAAATATCCCGGAGATCAATTACCAGGATCTTTACTACTACTCTGCTCCTAAGAAAAAAGATGCACTAACAAGCCTGGATGAAATCGATCCAGAACTTCTAGCGACTTTTGAAAAACTGGGAATTCCTCTTAACGAACAAAAAAGAATCAGCGGTGTTGCCGTGGATGCGGTCTTTGATTCAGTTTCAGTTGCGACTACTCACAAAGAAGAAC
>CAXHHE010000216.1:0-6222 GCA_964016365.1 uncultured Bacteriovorax sp.
CATTTGTGGCCTGGAATTCTTCTACGCCTGCATGATAAAGCTCTTCGGCAATATCAAGGCGCTTTTGTTTTTTATAAAATGGAAGGTAGTGAACCGTCGCCGTTAGGGTTTGACCTCCGACAGTTATCGGAATTTGCTTTCCTTCTACACGGAAGTCTCTAAAGAGACTGGCGACTACAATATTATTCTTTTGGTACTGGATTTTTCCGGCCTTTTTATCTTCGACAAAAAAGTCACTACCACTTTCCAAGGAGCCCTCTGAGCTCATTTCCAAAATCACCGGGTAATAAGCAGCCCCGCGGTTATTTTCGATTTTAGCGACTGTTTCCTGGCCTAAAAAGCATCCTTTTTTATAAGAGATCGCGATCTCATTTAAGTAAGAGTCATTCACGAAAAAAGAGTCATCGACATCTTTCTTCCACATTGGATAACCGTTTAAGAAACGAATTTCTTCCAGCTCTGACTCCGAAGCAAACGGTACCCCCGTAAAAGGCGCAGTTGCCAAGGAAGCGTTTAGGCCCGCGTAGTTAAAGCGGAAAAGTGATGGATCGTTTTCGCCGAGATAGTAATTAAAATGCAAATAGACTTTTTCGTTAAGCGCTTTAAGCTCAACGTCGTCCATAATGATAAATTTATTAAAATCTGCCAGCACCGATTCCACTAATTCATTTTCACAAAGAAGTAGCAGCTTATCAGCTAAGCGGGCAATGGTGAAAAAAGACTGAACTTTTCCCGTGCGATTAAGCCTTGCTGTCAGCTGGCCTTCGCCGATTTCCAAAGCATGAAGGTCGTTAGTGACCTGACCTTGAAAGAAAGTTTCGCGGTCAGCTCCTGTGACTTCAATCAAAGAGTAGCCGCGAAGTTCAATTTGAGTTTCGTTAAAACGGATTGATGAGAGATCAGCCTTCATAAATTAGACTGAGAACGATTCACCACAACCACAAGTGTTGGTTGCATTTGGGTTGTTGAATACGAAACCTTTACCATTAAGGCCGTCTTTAAAATCCAGCTCAACACCCTTTAGGTAGATTGATGACTTTGGGTCAATCAGGATTTTGATGTCACCGAAATCGAGAATGTTATCTTTTTCTTTTTTCTCAGAAAATTCGATTTTATATGACAGTCCTGAACATCCGCCACCAGATACACCTAGGCGAAGACCAGTATCAAGACCCTTTTGTTCTTTTTGGTAGATTTCGCGAATATGGTGAAGTGCTTTATCTGTTACAGTGATAATTTGTTCCATAAAAACCTCGAACAAGAGACCCCTATTATCGGGTATTTCCTTCTGTTATTATCATATTATAACATAAATACCTAAGAATGTTTTTCCCCTAGTTTTGTGATTTTCTATTCATGAGATATTATTTAGTTAGAGAGGGGTTTTATGGCCGTAATTTTATTAATCAAGACCGAGGACGGGCAAGTCACAGAATTGCCAGTACTTAACAAAGTCGTGATGGGTCGTTCGAGCTCGAGTGATTACAAAATTGTCGACTCAAAAATGTCGAGCAAGCACTGCTCATTTGAAGTCACAGGCAAGGGAGAAGTTCTTTTTTGCGACCTGGGTTCAACCAATGGTTCATACATAAATAACAGCCAGGTTCACCAAACCTATGTTCGTATCAATGATGTTATCCGCATTGGAAATACTCTGATCAAAATTGACGATAAAAGACTCTCTGCAACTGAAAGATTAGCTATCGGAAGCACGCAGCTTAGAAATAAAAACGACAAAACTCTTCCTGCGCTCGGAAGCTTGCGTCCGAATGGAACGAACTCTGTCGATAATCCAGAACGCCCTGGCGAACCAAAAGGTGAAGCGCCAAAAAAGAAGACAGTTGTTCTTGGGAAAAATATCAAAGACAAAAAAAGACCAGTCAATCACTGGGCCGGCTCTGCTGATACTGTTATTGAGCAGGAAGAAAGCACTGGGCACACCAAGTTTTTAAAACTCGATAAAGATAAAACAAAAAAGAAACCTTAGCCTTCGCTCTCTGCTATCCAGACTGGTTCTTTAATGTTCTTTTTAGCGTTAATAAAACGCGAGAGCATGAAGAAGTAATCCGACAGGCGGTTAATATAAGTTAAGGCCTTTTCTGGCACTTCCCCATTATGGGCATCTTCGAAATCCACCATCTGTCGCTCTATTCTTCTGCACACTGTACGACAAACATGGAAAGCCGCTGCGGCCGGATGACCGCCCGGTAAAATAAAATGCTTTAATGGTTCAAGATGAGAGTCCATTTCATCAATTTCTTTTTCCAGCTTCAGGATAGTGCTGTCTTTGATTTGCGGAAGTTTAAACTGCGCTCTTTTTTCTTTTTCACAAGCAAGGTTGCTTCCAAGATCAAAGAGCGAAGATTGAATTTTGCGCAATAATGTCAGGTCAAAATCCTTCTCGAGTAAAGACATGGCCAGACCAATGTGAGAGTTGAGCTCGTCTACTTCGCCGTAAAGATGAATGCGCGGATCACTTTTTTTAATGCGCGTTCCACCAACTAGTCCAGTTGTTCCTTTATCTCCAGTTCGTGTGTAGACGGCTGCTTTTTTCATTACATGTTCCTGCGGTATTTACCACCAACTTCATAAAGAAGATTCGTGATTTGTCCAAGGCTGGCGTAGTTAACAGTTGTCAGAAGCTCTTCAAAGACGTTGCCATCATTCAGGGCCACTTCTTTAAGACGCTTAAGCGCCTCTTCTGATTTGCCTTTATTTGTTTCCTTGAACTTGTTCAGACGGTTGATCTGATCCATTTTTTCATCGTCTGTACAACGAGAAATCTCGATCTCTTTTGCCATCTGCTCTTTAATGTTTGGAGCAATGTAAGTGTTAACACCGATAATTGGGAATTCCCCAGTATCTTTTAGAGTTTCGTAGTAGAGAGACTCTTCCTGGATTTTTGATCTTTGGTACATTGATTCCATCGCTCCAAGAACACCACCTTTATCAGAGATGTTTTCGAATTCTCTTAGAACCTGCTCTTCAACGATCGCTGCTAGTTCTTCTACGATGTAGGCCCCTTGAACCGGGTTGTCCGTCTTGTTCATACCGAATTCGCGGTTGATGATCATTTGGATCGCCATCGCTCGTCTTACAGACTCTTCAGTTGGAGTTGTAATCGCTTCATCGTAAGCATTGGTGTGAAGTGAGTTACAGTTATCAGAAAGAGCAAGGAACGCTTGCAGAGTCGTTCTGATATCGTTGAAATCAATTTCCTGGGCGTGTAGAGAGCGTCCAGAAGTTTGAACGTGGTATTTAAACTGCTGCGATTTTTCATTCGCGCCGTATTTATCTCTTAATGTAACCGCCCAAATCTTACGAGCTACACGACCCATAACTGTGTATTCTGGATCTAGACCATTAGAGAAGAAGTATGAAAGGTTTCCTGAAAACTCGTCAATCTTCATTCCACGAGACAGGTAATACTCAACAAACGTAAATCCGTTTGAAAGTGTAAACGCCATCTGAGAAATCGGGTTCGCTCCAGCTTCAGCAATGTGGTAACCAGAGATTGAAACAGAGTAGTAGTTTTTTATCGCGTTTCTGCAGAAGTATTCCTGGATATCTCCCATCATCTTTAGAGCGAACTCTAGAGAAAAGATACAAGTGTTTTGGGCCTGGTCTTCTTTTAAGATATCAGCTTGAACTGTCCCGCGAACTTGTCTCATGACTTCAACGCGTTTTTCTTTGTTCCAGAAGTCATCACCTTTCAGCGCTTGTTTCATTGCTGTGTTCATGAAAAGAGCAAGGATGATTGGAGCTGGACCGTTAATTGTCATCGATACAGACGTTGCTGGATCAATAAGGCTGAAGCCCTTGTACAGGTCTTGCATGTCATCTAACGTAGCAATTGAAACTCCGGCCTCTCCGATTTTCCCGAAGATATCTGGACGTGTATCCGGATCTTCTCCGTATAGAGTGACCGAGTCAAATGCCGTTGAAAGACGTTTAGCATTGTCGTCTTTTGATAGGTAATGGAAGCGAGTGTTCGTTCTAAGTGGCCCGCCTTCTCCGGCAAACATTCTCTTTGGATCTTCATCAGCGCGCTTAAATGGGAAAATCCCGGCAGCAAATGGGAAGTGACCTGGAAGGTTTGAGTTTTTAATGAAGCGGTATTTATCTACCACTGAATTAAATGTCGGGTACGCAACTTTCGAGACATCGTTTCCAGAAAGCGATTTGTATTTTGTTTTAACTTTAATTTCTTTTCCGCGAACGAAGTAAGAATAAGTTCCAGATTCGTACTGAGCGATTGTTTCATCAAGAACTTTTAGTTCAGCAAAAGCACGCTCTGGAATTGAAGCCTGAACTTCGGCCAGTTTGGCTCCGATGTCTTTATTTCCGTTAAGCAGTTTTGAAACGATTGTTAGCGCTTCATAGTCTTTTAACTTTTCAGCGATCTCGATGGCCTCGCGGTTGTAAGAACGAACTGTTCCCGCGATATCGCGAAGATAAAGTGATCTTTCCGGTGCGATGATTCTCTTCTTTTCAGTTGGAGCTTTATCGCGCTTCATTGATTCAAGGTTTTCGGCCTTCACGTTAAGAGCTTTAACGATATCGTAGAAAAGTGCGTTTACACCAACGTCGTTAAATTGAGACGCCATTGTTCCGTAGATTGGAAGTTCATGGTCTTCGCGGGCACCTGGGTGACCAGCGAATTCCTGGTGATTTCTTCTGTATTGTTTTCTGATGTCTCTTAGCGCGTCTTCTGAACGAGGTTTTTCAAACTTGTTTAAAACGATGAATGTCGCCGCTTCAAGCATTTCAATTTTTTCAAGCTGAGTTGCAGCTCCGTACTCCGGAGTCATCACGTAGATGCACTTGTCAGCTACTTTTGTGATTTCATCTGAAGCCTGACCGATACCTGATGTTTCAACCAGGATCAAATCAAATGGCTGTGACTTTAAAAAAGACACCACGTTTTTAATTTGTGGTGAAAGTTCAGTATTTGAATCTCTCGTTGCTAGTGAACGAATGTAGAAATTATTAAAGCTTGCACTTCCTAAACGGATACGGTCTCCAAGAAGCGCTCCCGATGTTTTCTTTTTTGTCGGGTCAACAGAGATCAGGGCGATTTTACAATCTGGAGAATGGCGGTAGAAACGCAAAAGAAGTTCATCAATGAGAGACGACTTCCCCGCTCCCCCAGTTCCCGTGATACCAAGAACCGGAACTTTTCCTTCCGCAAATTTAACCGGAAGTTCGCCGTTATCTTCGATTGCTGTAATAACTTTTGAAATATCTCTTTTATCAAGCTTCGCCAGGTTGAATTTTCCGAAATCCACACCATCAAGAGTTGAAACATTGGCCCTTTCAATCATGTCGTCGATGATTCCGTTTAGACCAATTTCCATCCCATCTTGCGGAGAATAGATGCGCGTGATCCCGCGAGAGTGAAGAAGTTTAATTTCAGACGGAGTGATAACTCCACCACCACCACCAAAAATTTTTACGTTTTTTGCACCTGCGGCGTCCAGTAGCTCTCTAATATAAGTAAAATACTCAACATGTCCGCCCTGGTATGAGCTTAAGGCAACTGCATGGACGTCTTCTTGAAGGGCCGCATCGACAACCTCTTGCGCTGAGCGGTTATGCCCTAAATGAATGACCTCTACCCCCTTGGATTGAAGCATTCTTCGCATAATGTTGACTGATACGTCATGGCCGTCAAATAGGCTGGCGGCGGTTACAAATCTAAGTTTTTTCATAATCTCACTCTATCTCTAGTTAATCTAATAGCGAAAAGGGCTAAATTGGGTTATAATCTGGGGATATTTATTAACACAAATTACATGATTTGGGTTTGCTATGAGCACCGAAAATACAGCAAATAATACTACGAACGAAGCCGATGAAGCGACTATCGTAGAAAATCCATTCCACACGGCCCGTCTTAAGCCTAAGAGAAAAGGTAAAAAACCACCTAAACTTCTGGCAATTGTTCACCAATCTGGCTGTACTGGGTGTGAAGTCTGTATTCAGGGATGTCCTGTAGATTCTATCGAGCTAGTTCCGGGACCAAACCCGAACAACCCTCAATTCAACCAGACGGTAGAGATTGACCTTGCCCGCTGTATTGGATGCCAAAACTGTTCTCAAGACTGTCCTTGGGAAACAATCATGATGTATGAGCACGACGACGCTTTCACGGCTTGGTCGAATGAGACACTTACTGTCTCTTATACACATCTGACGCTGCCGACGAAGGCTTCTGTGTAG
>CAXHHE010000217.1:0-6180 GCA_964016365.1 uncultured Bacteriovorax sp.
ATGTGGTTAAGAAAATGCAAGAAGAACTTAAAGCAGAAGGCACTCTCTATAAGGCATTATTAAAAGATTTAGAAAGTAGAGAAGACATCACAAAAGACGAAGTGAAAGCTTCAATGGATGGACTGATTGATTTTTTAAGTGTCGACCAGCTTCGCATAAAACTAAAAAGAGAATTAGGCAGCGAGCACCCATTCGAACTAAAAAGACAGGATGCCAGAGAAAATCATTTTGAGGCCTGGTATCCATTGGGAACATTGGTCCATGTAACACCTAATAACTCACCACTTCTTGGTGTTTTGGGTGTCATGGAGGGGCTTCTAAGTGGAAACGTTAATATCTTAAAACTTGCCAGAAGAGATAGTGCTTTTGCCGCTCTTTTTTATGAGACCCTTTGCAAACTCGATACGACTGGCACGATTAAAGATTATGTTTATGTCGCTAAAATTAGTTCGAAAGAAAAAGATTACTTGAAAAGTGTTCTTTCACTTGCTGATGTTATTTCAGTTTGGGGAGGAGAGGAGAGTGTTCAAAGTGTAAAAGAAATCTCTCCTCGCGGTGCCCGTATCGTTGAATGGGGTCACAAGATTTCTTTTTCTTATATCGCTAAATCAAAAAAACAAGATTCTGAAGTTTATAAAAGCCTAGCTTATGAAATCTGTCTCAATGAACAGATGGCCTGCTCAAGTCCTCAGTGCGTTTTTGTAGAAGATGCTGACTTTAGTGAGTTAAAAGAGCTGGCAAAAAATCTGGAGAAGGCCTTAAATGAAGTGTCTCCGAAAATGAAGCGAGTTCTTCCTGGAGTTCAGGAAACGGCAGAGCTTACAGTCACAAAAGAGCAGGTGAGACTTAAGTCGATTAAAGGCAGAAGTCATCTTGTAGAATCAAAAAATCATGACTGGCGTATTTATGTTGAAGACACTCCCGCTCTCAACTCCTCGCCACTTTTTAGAACGATCTGGCTTAAACCAATGCCAAGACATTTAATCATTAGTCATTTAAGACCACTTAAAATGTATTTGCAAACAGCAGGGATTGCTGCTGATGCCTTTGAAGTTGAAGCGCTTTCTCGCGATCTTTATATGGCCGGTGTTCAAAGAATCAGAGCGATTGGAGAGATGACTGACAGTTATATTGGTGAGCCTCATGACGGGGTTTATGCTCTAGAGCGCTACTGTCAAAGAATTAATTTCCATGACTCAAAAAAAGCAGTCATGATGAAAAATAAGAGCTCTTTTGAAGATCAAAAAGGGATGAACCCAGTTAGAACAACTCCAATTATGGAAAAAGCAGATTTCCAAAACCAAAAAGTAGAAGACCGTTACTCGGACCTTTTCTTTTATAGTGGAGGAAGCTCTGGAGAACCGAAGCTTTCAGTTTTCACCTACGAAGATTATCACCGTCAGATGGAGCTTGCTTCCGAAGGTCTTTATGCTGCTGGATTAAACCCAGTGACAGATAGATGCATGAATCTCTTTTATGCCGGGTCTTTATATGGAGGTTTTACCAGCTTCTTTACCATTTTAGAAAAGCTGCATGCTGTTCATTTTCCAATGGGAGCAAGTACAGACTTTGCTCTGGTTGGAAAAACGATTGTTAGAAATAAAGTCGATACCCTTTTAGGGATGCCTTCGTACTTTATTCAGCTTTTTAAAGAAAACCATGACGAGTTAAAAAAATACCGCGGGATTAAAAAGATTTTTTACGGCGGTGAGCACTTTAGTGAAGCGCAAAGAACATACTTAAAGCGTGAATACGGAGTCGAAATTATCCGTTCAGCTAGTTATGGCTCTGTTGATGCCGGCCCTCTTGGGTACCAATGTGAATTCGCCACTGGGGGAGTTCATCATTTACATGAAAAACTTCACGATATGGAAATCGTAGGCCTTGAGGCCGATGTTCCGGTTAAAAAAGGTGAGATTGGAAGACTTCTTTTCACTTCAAAAGTTCGTCACGGACAAAGAATTGAACGTTATGCCATTGGCGACGTTGGAAGAGAGTTGAGTGGTCCATGTGAATGTGGTCGAATGGGAACTCGTTTTGAACTTATGGGACGCCATGGAGATGTTTTTAGAATCGGGACAACTTTTTTAAGCTATCAAAAATTTCAAAAAATCTTAATTGATAGATTTGAATATGAAGGCTCTATCCAGCTTCATCTTCATGCAGGTGAAGGACTGAAAAAAGAAAAAGTCATTATTAAAATTGAGAACCTTTTTAAAGCATCGCAGACTCCTGAGAGCTTGTTGAAAACTTTTATGGACGAGTACAGCGATCTAAGACTTGTTGTTAAAGAAGACCTGGTATTAGATTTTGAAGTCCAGGTCGTAGAAAGAAAAGACCTTACTTTTAGCAGCAGCACCGGAAAATTAAGAAGCGTGATTGATCACAGGATTTAATATGCAAAAATGGACATTAAAAGAAATTGTAGAACATGCTAAAAAACATTCTCCTTATTATAAGGAACTCTATAAAAATGTTCATTCAGATAAATTATCAGATCTACCTATCATTGATCAGGCCGAGTTTTGGAAAACAAGAGTCGTGACTGAAGATCAACCGGATGGGATTGTGTTTAAAAGTGGCGGAAGCACCGGTGCTCCAAAGTACTCTTATTTCACTCATCAGGAATGGATCGCTTATACCGAGTCTTTTGGCCAGGGAATGAGCGAAGGGATTCTCGATCATGGAGATAGAGTCGGGAACCTTTTTTACGTAGGGGACTTATACGCTTCTTTTCTTTTTATTAAAGATTCGCTGCAGTTTATTCCTTCAGCAAAAAAGAAAATCACTCAATACCCGATTGCCGGGCAAACCGATCATGTGCAGATTTTAAAAATCATCGAAGAGTTTAACATCAATACGATTGTGGGGGTGCCATCGGCCATCTTAACGATGCTTGAGAAGTATTTGGCCAATAAATCAAAGTTTCCTCATCTTAAAATTGAAAAGATCCTTTTTGGAGGAGAGGCCTTATATGATGATCAGCACCTGGCCTTAAAAAAGATTTTTCCGGACATTCAAATTTCATCAATTGGCTGCGCGAGCGTTGATGGGGGAATGATTGGCTATTCAAGCAGAGATTGCGCCAATAATGAACACCGTGTGTACGACGAAGCAAGTATCATTGAGATTGTTGATCCTGATACTAACGAAGTGATTACAGAGAAAAATAAAGTAGGGAAAGTTCTCTTAACCAATCTGACCAGAAAGTTAATGCCGATTATTCGTTATCCCGCAGGTGACATGGCCATGTGGTTAGAAGATGAGAAAACTCCTAACCGCAAATTTAAACTGCAAGGAAGATCAGAAGAGGCCGCAAGACTTGGGACTTTGAGTGTGTATTTTGAAGACACGCGAGACATGGTGATGAAGACATTAAAAGAAGCTTCAGGCATTCAGTTTCAAATGGTACTCAATCACTACGATCACAAAGATGAGTTGATTTTTAAAATTGCAGGAAGTGGAATTGATAGAGCAACGTCTCAAGCAAGACTGGCTGAAGCTTTCAGCAAAGAGAAACCAGGTTATGCTGATATCTTGAACAAGAACCTGATTCATCCTCTTAAAATTGAAATTGTCGAACAAAGTGCTCTCGATGCAAATGCGAGGACGGGAAAACTAAAGCGCATTATCGATCAACGTACAAAGTAGCAAAAGGAAAGAATAAATGGATAAAGACACCAAAATTGTTATTTTCGGAATTATACTGACTGTCGTGGTTTTCGCTTTAGCTGTTTTTTTCAGGCTTAAATCGTAGACAAGTCCATTTCTTCAAGTCTTGGATCGTTCGGCCCTAAAATGTATTTTTGCACACCCAGGTTCCCAAAAATAAAGTCAGGCACTCGGATACGATAGAAAATCCCTTTTTCGTGATTTGTCGTATTCACCACATTGGTCTTTGAAAGAATGGCCGAATGAGCACCGCCATCTTCATAAGGGATGAAAAGATCGTAATGATCTTGTTTTGCCAAGAAGAAGTTTACGATATGCTCTCTAAGGCCTTTCATATCTTCCGGGTCATAACTTGAAACCAGGAAGCTGTTTGGATACTTTCTTAGGACAATTTTCTTTAACAGGTCGTCGTCGAGTTGGTCTTTCTTGTTAAAGACAATAATCGTTTCCTTATCTGTTACGTTTAGTTCTTTTAAAACGTCGTAAGTGACCTGTAATTGCTTTTCATAGTGTGGATCTGAGATATCGCAGACGATAATCAGAAGATCAGCTTCAAGCGCCGATTCCAGGGTTGTTTTAAACCCATCAATCAGTGTGTTGGGAAGGTTGGAAATAAATCCTACCGTATCAATCATAATCATCGGAGGTTTCGTGTCCGGGTTAAGCATACGGTAAGTAGAGTCGAGGGTCGCAAAGAGCTTGTTCTCTTCTAAGATTTCTACGCGGCAAAGACGATTCATGATCGATGACTTTCCGGCGTTGGTGTACCCAACAAGGGCGGCAGTTACGGCCTGGTTTTCACGGCGCTTTTTTCTTACCTGTCTTTGTTTTTCCAGCTGAATTAATTCTTCTTTATAGAATTCAATTTTTTCTCTGATGATACGACGGTCAAGCTCGATCTGCTTTTCACCCTCTCCTCCGAGAACCCCGACTCCTCCGCGCTGGCGGTTTAAGTGAGTCCAGAATCCGGCAAGGCGAGGAAGCATGTATTGAAGACGGGCAATTTCGATTTGGATTTTTGCTTCTCTGGTGCGAGCGTGTTTCGCGAAGATTTCTAGAATAACGTGAACGCGGTCAACAACAGAGAGACCTGTGATCTTTCTGATGTTGGCGATTTGTCTCGCTGTTAATTCAAAGTCAAAAACTAAAAGTTGAGAGTCGTCCATCTTCGCGGCTTCAGCGATCTCTTTTAGTTTTCCAGAGCCTAGGATCGTAGCAGGATCAATTTCTTTTTTGTTCTGAATATGGGCCTCTCCAGTCTTTAGACCGAGAGTGCGCAGTAGTTCTCTAAGCTCGTTGATTGAGCGCCTAGATTCACTTTCAGTTTGGTGATCCGGAAAATTAGGCGAGACTAGTGACACTAGAGTCGCGCAGTAATTGGGATCAATATTAAATTCGTTGTCCATCATAAGCTAAAATTATCCTGCATGTACTGGAACCAGAATGTTGTCTAGTAGACGAGTGGTTCCTGATCTGAAAGCCGCTACAATGACTAATTCCTGGGTTTTAGCGGTCGGGGCTTCCATGTTGTCAGAGTCGAGGATTTCCAGGTAATCCCATCTCTTGTCGTTTTTTAAAATACCACTCACAAACGTTTTGTAGTCTTGTTTGGTGCGGATGAGTTTTTCAATTTTCACTAGTGTTTGCGGAAGTGTCAAAGCTTCTGCGCGCTCACTTTCTGAAAGGTATTGGTTGCGACTTGAAAGAGCAAGGCCCTCAGCGTTTCTTACGATTGGCATGATATGGATATTGATTTTGATATCCAGGTCTTTCACCATCTTTTTGATAATCAGGCATTGCTGAACGTCTTTTTGTCCGAAGTAAGCTTTGTGGGCACGAGTAATGGCAAAGAGGCGGTAAACAACCGTCGTCACCCCGTCGAAGTGAGTTGGTCTAACTGAACCTTCAAACTTTTGAGTCATTGGGCCCACAGAAATCATCGTCGAGAATCCTTCTGGATAAATCTCTTCATTTGATCCCGGAGCAAAAACCGCAATTTCTTTTTGAGCGCTGATTAATAAGGCCACTGATGAAATCTTTGCCAGGTCTTCATCAAGTGTGCGTGGGTATTTATCAAAATCTTCATTCGGCCCAAACTGCTTTGGGTTTACAAAGATCGTCACAATCGTCACGTCGTTTTCTTCCGTCGATTTTTCAATCAATGAAAGATGTCCTTTATGAAGATTTCCCATAGTAGGGACTAGACCAATTTTTTCGCTTTTAAGCGCATTTCTGTAATGGTCGAAATCTTTTCTCGTCGTAAAAACTTTAATCATAGTTAATTGGGTGGGAAAAACTGGAGAATGATTTTATGGGCCAGTTCTTTTTTGGTTAAGATGCCTTCGTAAGTAAAACCTTTTGGCGAAAGCAGACGGTATTCAGCGAAGTCAGCATTAAAACCTGTGACTTCCTGGTTTTTAGTCAGACCATTGTTCACTTTAGTTCCCACTAAAAGATCAACGGGCTTTGACCTGTCTCTTATACACATCTGACGCTGCCGACGAAGGC
>CAXHHE010000218.1:0-6172 GCA_964016365.1 uncultured Bacteriovorax sp.
TCGTGGGCTCGGAGATGTGTATAAGAGACAGCTCTGTTTGAGAGAGTTCTTCACCCTGGCGATGGGCCTTTAAGAATCCACCTAAGCTTAAAGTTTCATTTTTTTTAGTAGTCATGTTTATTAACCTCAATGACGTAAATGAACATTAAGTCATCATTCTCAATATAGATTGCGCGATAGGACTTTGAGAGTCTGACAGAACGCTGGCCTTTTCTCATTCCAAATAAAGGTTCGTCATGAAATCCTTTAAATTTGCGCGCCTCTTGAAGTCCGATATCTGTTATTAAATCAACCCAGTATAAATACTTTTGATAAATATATGAGGGGACTTTCTTTAGGTCTTTTTCCGCACTTCTCGAAATAACGACTCTTGTCACAATTGATGACTCCTTATTTGTACGTAAAAAATACGTACTGGTCAATAAGCAAAAATTAAGTGCAAACAAAAGATGAAGGGGAAAATGTTAAATGATTAAAATATGGAAACTGGCAGAAGACTCTGCCAGTTTATTTAGAGATTATTGATCAATAAATCTACAGTTCGAAGTCGTAACAGCAGTCCCTTTAGCGTTGATCCACTGAAGACCGTCTTCTTCACCTTTTTTCCCGTGCTTGATTTCAATTTCACCAGTCACTTTCTGACCAGATCTAGCAGGAGCATAGATGCCAACGTGTTTTTTAGAATCGACTGCTTCAGTTTTAAGTGTGCTCGTTAAATCGATATCGCACGTGATTGAACGTGTGAATGGATTCATGAGAACGGCTTCATACTTAGCTTTTGCTTTTTTAGAGAATGCTCTTTCGTTTACGTCTGTAATTGTCACAGTCACAGCAGACTTTAATTGGTCAGCTTGTTTTGCTGTCATTGGCCCGTCTTCCGGACGCTCGTAACCAAAGGCGCTTAGTGCAGTTAAAAGAAGAGAAGTTGCGATTAATGTTTTCATAGAACCTCCGGGCGTTTGTTTATAACGCAGGCGCTAGAGTGGCAACCCCTTCGAGGCTAAAATTTATCTTATCGAAGGGGTTAAGTTACTGATAATTTGTCTACTTTTGAAAGAACATCTGTCTTGAAAGCTCTTCGAGTTCCTTGGGAGAGCGCTGCCAGAGCTCGTACATGCCCTTTCCAATTTTATCTGGGATGATGTCTTCAATCTCTGCTTCCACGTCATTTAAAAGTGCCATCGCCATTTCGAGAGGAGGGGTCATCTGCATTGTGCTCCCTTTATTCATGTCCGTATCAATTGCACCGGGGTTAACAATGTGAACGGGAATGTTGTGCAGAGAGAGCTCAATTCTTGCGGCCTGAGAAATGGAGTAGAGAGCGGCCTTTGAAGCTGAGTAGCCAGCAATGAAAGGGAAGTTAGTGTATTTTGCAATTGAGGCGATGTTGATTATGCGGGCTTCTTTATTTTTTCTCAGAACGGGAAAAAAGACCCTCATCATTTCAATTGTCGCAAAGTAATTAATCTCCATGTCTTCTCTAAAATTGCTCGTCCCATTTCCAAACAAACTACCTGGGTGAAGCACACCTGCATTGTTGATCAAGATTTGCACATCGTGGGCCGCAACACTTGCTGCGAGTCTTTGTTCATGATTAGAAATATCAAGTTCTATAGGGATGATTCTTTCATCTTGAAAGACAGAAAGGGTGTTTTTGTCTCTAGCACAGGCGTAAATTTTTGCTGCCCCTTTTTGCAGGCACGCTTCGACTAAGGCCTTGCCAATGCCGCGATTGGCCCCGGTGATTAAAACTGTTTTGTGACGAAATTCCATAATGACCTCCTACTGATAAGAATCATAGTTTTAATCACCAGTATTTTCTCGCGGTAAGCGGACCTCATCGTTTTACAAGGAGAGTATCTTTGTTATAATTCTCGCAAGATGAAACACACAAACCTCAGACCAAAACCAGGCTTCCGAATTATTAAATCCAGCGGTGAGATTGAAAAATTCTCCGAAAAAAAACTCAGAAATTCACTGAGGCGCTCAGGTCTAAAAGAAAAAGACTGTCAGCGAATTTCCAAAACTGTTTCAAATACAGTTCTTGATGGAACGACATCAAAAGACATTTTTCGCAAGACAATGAGACTCGTAAAACAACAGTCAGCAGTGGCGGCCGCTCACTATTCACTTAAGCGCGCTCTCTTAAACTTAGGGCCGACAGGTTATGAGTTTGAGCATTTCGTAGGCAAATATTTTGAGAACCAGGGATTTCAAACAAGTATCGGCGTGATTCTTCAGGGAGGCATCGTCCGCCATGAAGTTGATGTCGTCGCCTCAAAACCTAATTACAATATTTACACTGAGTGCAAGTTTCACAATAACGGTGGAAAGAAAAACGATATTAAGGTCGCGCTTTATGTAAAGGCGAGATGGGATGATTTAAAAAATGGTCCGGATGGAAAATACCTGCGCGGTTACGCCCTGGCCACTAACACTGTTTTTACAAAAGATGCCATTACATATGCCGAAGGTGTCGGGCTTATGCTCCTTGGAGTTAATGCTCCAGCAGGAGAGACATTTTTAGATATGATTAAAAAACACAAACTCTATCCCATCACAGCGCTTGTGCGTTTAAAGAAGGTCCATTGCAAAGAATTGTTAAAAAGAAAAATCATTCTTTGCTCGGAACTTTTAAATGAAGACAAGTTGATGCTTAAAATCGGCATGAAACCCGATGAAGTGAGCACGGTGATCAAAGACATCCATACACTACTTGGATTATAGGAGACTTTATGAAACTTACCTTTGTCGGCGCTACTGATGAAGTCACTGGATCAATGACATTAGTGCAAACTCCTGCGGGAAAAATCCTGATTGACTGCGGGATGCACCAGGGAAGTTTTGAGAGTGTGCAAAAAAATCTCAACCCTCTTCCTTTTGATCCAAGAGATATTAAAGCGATCTTTCTCACTCACGCTCACCTGGATCACTCGGGTTCAATTCCACACTTAGTAAAACTTGGATTTAGAGGAAGCATCTTCTGCACACGTGCAACGATGAAACTCGCTCTACTCATAATGGCCGATAGTGCTCACATTATTGAAGAAACAGAAAATCATCCGCTTAAAAATTATTACGGAGTGGAAGAAGTCGTGAAGACGACTTCTTTTTTTGTGGTGAAAGAAATGGGATCAACATTCTCGTTTCTCGATTTAAAAGTAAGCATGCTTCCGGCAGGGCATATTTTAGGTGCCGTTTCATACCTTTTTGAAGATGAAGACAAAAAACGCGTGGTCTTTTCTGGAGACCTGGGAAGACACGATGATCCGCTTAATTCGCCACCACCTCCGTGTCCGAAAGCAGATGTGGTTGTGCTTGAATCAACTTACGGTGGGAAGCTTCGAAAAGGAGATTTGCAAAAAGACCTGACTGACTTTTTAAAACTGGTTAAAAGGGAATCAAAAGTCGGAATCATCGCCAGCTTTGCCGTCTCTCGTGCCCAGCTCTTAATCACACTCATTCACCAATACAATTTTGAGCATCCGGAAGATAAAGTCCGCTTTGTGATTGATGGACCGATGATGAGTGGAGCAAACCGCATTTACCAACAATTCACCGAACTCACTGAAATGGCCGAGGAACTTAGGCATGCTCTGGGAGATGTCGAGGTGATCGACAATATCCGCGAATGGCATTCTATTCAAAAACAAAAAGGTCCGATTGTTATTATTTCTTCAAGTGGAATGATTACCGGAGGAAGAATCTGGCGTTACCTGGAAAATTGGCAGGATGATAAAAATGCTGTTCTCTTTTTACCGGGATACCAGGCGGCCAATACGGCCGGAAGAAAACTAAGCGAAGGGGTTCGTGAAGTTAAGAATGAAGAAGGAAAAATCATCCATTGGTCAGGAAGTGTGATTTCATCTCAGGCCTTTTCTTCGCATGCGGATCAGGATGAACTTATTGAATGGATCAGCGAGCTGGATAAATCGACTCATATTTATCTTAATCATGGCGACCCTGATGCCAAGGTCGCCCTGAGAAAGAAGCTTAAGAGTTTAGGGTTTGAGAAGTGTGATATTGCTCAGGCAGAAAGGTTAGAGTGATTTATATTTCTCAAACGCCTTCTCTGCAATCGCAATAGAACGAAGCCAGAAATCACTTTTTGAAATGTCCTCATTGAAGTGCTTTTTTACTAAGTTCTCTGCCGTCATGCGACCTGTGTCTTTAAGTAGCTCTACATAACGAGCATGGAAGTCTTTTCCAAGAGCTTCTCGCTTAGAGTAAATCCCCAAGCTAAACAGGTATCCAAAGAGGTAAGGGTAGTTATAAAAACTTCTCTCCGACATTGAGAAATGAAGCTTACTTGCCCAGAACATCTCATCGTATTCAGAAAGTGTGTCGCCGTACCAGATTTTCTGAGCCTCAACCATGATGTTTTTTGTTTCTTCAACAGTGACGTTCTTTTCTAATCTCTTTTCGACAAAGCGCTTTTCAAATTCATAGCGCGCGGGAATGTTGATCATCAGGCTTTGAACGGATTGGATCTCCTGCCATAGGATGGCCTTTAGCTCATCTTTTGATTCAGATGTTTTTAAGAGATAATCGCGCACAACCGTTTCTGCAAAAATCGAAGCAGTCTCAGCTAATGTCATAGGGTACGAGCATTCGCTAATAGGCAACTCTTTCATCACCCAATTGTGGTAAGCATGGCCGATTTCATGAGCGAGTGTGATCACGTTTTTCATACTTCCATCGTAAGTCATAAACACGCGGGTCTCTCTGACTTTGGCGTAGCCTGTGCAGTAAGCTCCCTGAGCACGGTTTTCAGATGGAGCACAATCAATCCATTTTTTATCGGCCATCATCTGAGCGAAGTCTGCCATCGAAGGATCTACTTCACTGAAAGCGGCCTTGATGATTTCAATGGCCTTTGGGAAACTGATTTTACTTGCTGTCGTCTTAGCTGGATAAGGCGCCATTAAATCCCATGGGCCCATTTGAGGGACGTTAAGATCGCGGGCCATCGTCTTTAAAACCTCTTGCCCAAAAGCTCTTTTGTCAAAAGTTGTGTTCATTAAAGCATCAAGAGTCGTTCTTGTGATGTTGGCCGCATGACAAGTTTGATCCAGGTAATGCAGTTCTTTTTTTGTCGATCTCACCTTGTAGTTTTCATTTCTCCAGCCGTTAATCGAATTTAAAATCGCGCACGCGCTGATTTCTTGCCCGCGCCAGCCTTCGTTGATAGCACGGTAAGCTTTTTCTCTTTTTGTCCTGTCTGGATTTGAGTAAAGATTGTTGGCACTTGAAAGCGCCATTGTCTCACCATCGACATTAACTTTAAGCGCTCCAGAAATTTCGTTATAAAGTTTTCCCCAAGCAGAAAGGCCATCAAGGGCAAAACCTGTCAGAAGAACTTCTTCGTTTGTACTTAGCAGGTGATCGTTTTGTTCACGTTGTCTTCCAAGAGCAAAGTGAAGTTCTTTTGTTCTCTTGTCGTCCAGGAAAAGAGTTAAGAAGTCAGTCGGTGAGCGTTGCACGCAAATGGAAATGGGCTTAAACGCCTTCAGGTAATTCGTCCAAAGTTTTTGTCCTCTTGCTTGAAGGTTTTTTGCTTCTTTGTTTTGTGTGTTCACCGACAGGGCCGTCATTGAGTAGACCATGACCTGGTAGTAGGTGATGTTGGTTTCAAGATAACGGTGGTAGAGCTCGATAGTGAGTTCTAAGTTTTTATAGAGGTCAGTGGTGTTGTTCGTTTCTAGTTGGTTGATGAGGTTTTTATAAAGGGCCTCTTTTGATTCAAAAATGGCCGTTGATTCTGCAACGAGTGCTAAGTCTTTTTCAATTTGAGGGTCGTTAAAATCTTTGTAGATGTTTGTGTTGTCCCAGGAAATTGTTTGTAGATCGTTCATTTTAACCTCGGGTGAAGATGAAATAAGGTGCAAATCATAGCATAAAACTCGGGTGATGCGATGTTGAATTAAACTTGTACAGTTTTTCCTTTCTATTTTTCTAGTTCTAAATAGAATTTAATGGATTGTGTCTAACTTACCGAGGTCTTAAATGAAAAAATCACAAGTAACTGTGTCCGAATTAGCCGAGAAAAAAAGAGACAAACATTTCCCTATCAAGTTTAAAGACTACGCAATCGAATACGCCGCTGACAGGGATGTTTACTATAAAGCTGTCTCTTATACACATCTCCGAGCCCACGAGACGCTCAGTTATC
>CAXHHE010000219.1:0-6159 GCA_964016365.1 uncultured Bacteriovorax sp.
TACCCAGAAGCCTTCGTCGGCAGCGTCAGATGTGTATAAGAGACAGGGTTAGGGAAGTATTCAACGGCCTCGTAAATTTCGGCCTCTTCCTCTGATTCGCCCTTCTCCCAGATAGTAAGCGGCGGAGAGTCCTCAAGGGTACAATGCATGCTCATCGTCTCAATAAAATCTTCATGAGAGGCGATTTGAAAGTAATGTTTCTTGTTTGGGTCCTTTTTCTCGCTCATAAATAAACAATCGACAACTTGCGGCCTAAACTTTAATCCTAGTCCATGGGAAGCCCTTAATTTTTGTGACTTTACCTTAATAGTTGAGTAGAATCCGGGGTCATGAGTACATTGAATGGATTTAATCTCGATAAGATGGAGGTCGAGCTCCTGGATGGCAAGGCCATTTATAAGCTTTTGACCCCGGAAGGCCCAGTCCTTTTTAACGACCTGATCGGAAAAGACCTAAAGCTTATCTATCACAAGGAAATTAACTGCACGAACTGCGGGAAAAAGACGGCCAAGAGCTATTCTGGCGGCTACTGTTACCCGTGTTCTATCAAGCTCGCTGAGTGCGATATGTGCATTCTTAGACCTGAAACCTGTCACTTTGAAAGAGGGACTTGCCGAGAGCCCGATTGGGGGCTGGCAAACTGTATGATCCCTCATTACGTCTACTTGGCCAATTCTTCAGGGCTTAAGGTGGGGATCACAAGAACCTCTCAGATTCCTGTCCGCTGGATTGACCAGGGAGCGACACAGGCCCTGCCTATTTTAAAAGTGGGGACTCGCTACCAGTCGGGGGTTTTTGAAAAACTTCTCTCGAGTGAGGTCAACGATAAGACAGATTGGCGCAAGATGCTTAAGGGCGTGCCGGAAGAAATTGATTTGCAAGCAAAGCGCGATGAACTTTTTGAACTTTTTGGCGATGATCTCGATGATCTGGAAGGCCAGTTTGGAAGTGACCACGTGAGCATCCTGGAAAATGAAGATGTGATCGACATTGAATACCCGGTACTGACTTACCCGGAAAAAGTCTCTTCCATATCTTTTGATAAACAAGAGGTCGTGGGCGGTAGGCTCCTCGGTATCAAGGGGCAGTACTTAATTTTTGATGTTGGTGTTATCAACATAAGAAGCCATACTGGCTACAAGGTTCATCTGGAACACTAAATATATTTGGAAATGAGGATTGATTATGAAAACTGACGCACCAAAAGTGATTAAATTAAGCGAGTATAAAAAACCTGATTACCTGGTTGAAACAATCGATTTAGTTCTTCACCTGGACAATACAAAAACTCTGGTTCAGTCGACGATGAAAATCAAGAGAAACACTGACGAAGTGACTCCTTTGATTCTTAACGGAGAAGAGCTGGTTTTAAAATCAATTAAGCTTAACAACGAAACATACACTGATTATGTTCACTCAACAGAAAACCACTCGCTGACTTTAAATAAAGTACCAGCAGAGTTCACGCTGATGATTGAAAATGAAATCAATCCGGAAGCTAATAAGACTCTTGATGGATTATACAAATCAGGAACGATCTTCTGTACACAAAACGAACCGGAAGGATTTAGAAGAATCACTTTCTACGTTGACCGCCCGGACAACATGGCGAAGTTCACGACAAAAATCGTAGCCGATAAAAAACTTTATCCAATCCTTCTTTCTAATGGTAACCCGATTGCTCGCGGTGACCTTGAAGGTGGAAAGCATTTCGTGACTTGGGAAGATCCGTTTAAAAAGCCTGCTTATCTCTACGCGCTTGTTGCTGGAGACCTAGGGGTTATTAAAGATACTTTTAAAACAAAATCAGGCCGCAATGTTGCTTTAGAAATCTACTGCGACAAAGGAAATGAAAATAAGTGTCACCACGCAATGGAGTCACTAAAGAAATCAATGAAGTGGGACGAGGACCGTTTTGGTCTTGAGTACGATCTTGATATTTACATGATTGTGGCCGTTGATGCTTTCAACATGGGAGCGATGGAGAATAAAGGTCTAAACATCTTTAACTCTGCTTACGTTCTTGCTGATCAAAAATCAGCGACTGATACAAACTTCTACGGGATCGAATCAGTGATCGGTCACGAGTATTTCCACAACTGGTCAGGAAACAGAATCACTTGCCGTGACTGGTTCCAGTTAACACTTAAAGAAGGCCTAACAGTATTTCGCGATCAGGAATTCTCTGCTGACATGAACTCAAGAAGTGTAGAGAGAATCCAGTCGGTCATGGGTCTTCGTGCAGCTCAGTTTGCTGAAGATGCAGGTCCAACATCTCACCCGATTAAGCCAGCGACGTACATGGAAATTAATAACTTCTATACGGCAACGATCTATGAGAAAGGGGCCGAAGTTATTCGCATGATCCAGACTCTTTTAGGAGTTGATGGATTTAGAAAAGGGATGGACAAGTATTTTGAGCTTTTCGATGGACAAGCAGTAAGAACAGAAGACTTTATCCACGCAATGAGTGTGGCCAATAATAACTTCGATTTCACGCAGTTTAAAAACTGGTACTCGCAAAACGGGACTCCGTTATTAAAAGCGACATCAAAATACGATGAAGCAGCTAAGCGCTTTACATTGACACTGACTCAGACTCTTCCGGCAAACGCGCCAAAAGATGCCAAAGCTTACCATATGCCAGTGAGAGTGGGATTGATTGACAGCACAGGAAAAGATGTTGCGACAAAGGTTCTCGAGTTAAAAGAAACAACTCAAGACTTCGTGTTTGAAAACATCACTTCAAAACCAATTGCTTCAGTTAACCGCGAGTTTTCAGCTCCGGTTAAGTTAACAACTGATTTAACTTTTGATGAACAATTATTCTTGATGGCCCACGACTCAGATTCGTTTAATCGTTTTGAAGCGGCCCAGGTTGTGTCGACAAAACTAATCCTAGACTTAATTGAAGATGCTAAGGCAAAAAGAACGTTTGAACTAAATTCAAAATACGTTGAAGCATTCGGAAAAATTCTTGCTGATAACACGATTGATGAAGCGTTCAAGGCGCTTTCAATGTCGATTCCGGGAGAAGGTGTTCTTCACCAGGAGCAAGCTGAGATTGCTTACCCGGAAACTGAAGCCGTTCGCACTTTTGTAAAAAAGACTCTGGCGACAGCTCACCAGGATACATTGGTAAAACTTTATAAATCGATTGAGCAAAAAGAATACAAGCTTGATCCTAAGTCAATGGGACAGCGCGACCTGAAGAATAAGTGTCTTGACCTTCTTTCATACGTGGAAGGTGGCAAGTACAACTCGCTTGCTTTTGATCACTTCAAAACAGCAACGAACATGACAGATGAAATCGGAGCGTTGACAACAATTGTTCACGCTAACTCTGTTCATAAAGATGAAGCGCTTAAAGCTTTCTACGACAAATGGAAACACGAGACACTCGTTATGCAAAAATGGCTAACAGTGCAAGCAAGTGCTTCTCATGAGTCGACATACGATGCGATCTTGAAGCTGGAAAAAGACGCTGTCTATGACCGCACGATCCCGAACTTAGTGCGCGCACTTCTTGGTCAATTTGTAGCGACCAACAAGGTTCAGTTTAACCACCCATCTGGACGCGGTTATAAACTGGTTGCAGATCGCCTGTTAGAGCTGGATAAATTAAACCCACAGGTGGCTTCACGCCTGGCTTCGGGCTTTAAGGATTTCAAGCGCACACCTAAAGCGCTTCAAGACCTGATGAGACCAGAGCTTGAGAGAATCATCAAAACTGATGGGCTTTCAAAGAACGTTTACGAGATCGTTTCTAAGATTTTAGGTTAATGAATCTCAGGCAAAAAATCCTTTTTAAAATAATGAACTTCTGGCCTCCTTTTTGGGGGGCCGGGATTCGTATTGACCACGTCTCAAATGATTTTTTAGAAGTCGATGTCTCACTCAAGCTTAGGTTCTGGAACCGCAACTACGTGGGGACAGCTTACGGAGGCTCTCTTTATTCGATGACTGACCCTTTTTACATGCTGATGCTGATTCAGCTTTTAGGAAGAGGGTATATTGTGTGGGATAAGGCCGCTTCAATCAGGTTCAAAAGGCCTGGAACGACAAAAGTTTTTGCTCAATTCAGGCTGACGCGCGAGCAGGTCGAAGGCTATAAAGAAGAGTTAAAAGGCAAACACAAAATCGAGCCAGTACTTACTGTGTATATCAAAGACGATGAAGGCAATGTGATTGCTGAAGTCGACAAAACAATCTACATCAAAAAGAAACTCTAGTTTTTTCTACAAACTGTTTTTTTATCAAGTGTAAAACCTGTGTCTCCAGGTTTTAGGGGATCGGGGATGCGAAAATCAATTGAGATGATGTTCTCAGTTGTTCCTTTTTGTCCGTCTAATTTATCCAGCAGAAGTTTAACTGTGACGTCGCGGTCGATGTGGCCCGCGATTTTTCCCTGTTCAAGCCTGGGCATACTGATGACGTATTCAGATTGAGTCTTTTCGTTGATGATGAGTTTGATTCCATCTTCTTTAGCGCGCACGACTCCCTTAGCGGTGTACTCTCCGCACTCAGTGATGAGGGCAGCATTAAGTGATGCCGGAAGTAGGAGAAGAAGAAAATATTTCATGAGACCTGAGTTCCTAAAAAATTAAAATACAATTTTACGGCAGGGATCATCGACGTTCATCGATTGTTTCTGACGATAGAGTTCATCGTAAAATTTCTTTTCTTGTAAGGCAATTTTTTCAGCAGTATTGCGGTTATTTCCGATTTGCTGAACCAGTTTTTTCCCATCTTCTTTTGCTGTTTTTAAGTTTGGAAATTTAGTGATGATTTCCTGCTGCTTCTTCTTGATTTGATTCCATACCTGAAAGATGGCGTCGTCTTGAGCTATGTCCAGCGCAGTTCTTTTTTTATCGGCGCGGTATTTTGCAAGATTTGCCAGAGTTTTGTCTGGTTCCAGATTTAACATTTGTCCCCAGGTAAAATCGAGAGTCCAATCTCTCACTTTTTTACCATTGAGCATAATTGGAGCGGAGAAAACCTCCTTTTTATTGACAGCAAGAGCTCCAATCGAATTGGCCGTTCTTAGGATCTCATCCTGCTGTCTTTTGTAGTCGAGAAGAAGTTTTTTTAATTCTTCTCCGTTATATCCTTTTTTTGTTCCTCTCGCTGCCGCTTGAAGTTTGTCGATCTGGGCAAAGAGAGCGCTGAATTGTTGATCTCTCACACAAGTAACGCAGTCACTTGAGTTCTTGAGCATGTAATCTGTCAGCTTATCAGCTTTCGGATCGTAGTAGTAAAGATAAGGAGTGATATTAGCATAAACTTCCGCAGTGATCTCTTCACCTTCGTCAGTTGAAATCATAGGGTAGGCAGCATCTCTGGTATCAGCGCGCGCATTTAAAAAGGCCATTTCTAATGTCGTTCCTTTTTTGAGGTTCTTCATCAATTGTCCGGAAAAAGCACTGTCGCCGGCGTATCCGTAATGATTTGGCCCAGTGGCCGTAATAATACAAGTGTTGGGAGCGTCCTTTTTGAGCGCCATTGTATTTCCCGAGTGGCAGCTAAGGTCAACAAGTCCAAGCCTGATGCCCTTTTCATTGGTGAGTTTAACCAGCTCTTCCAGGTCATCCATGCTTACAAGCTGTGTTCCTGAAAGACTATTAAGGTCAGTGGCCTCTCCACCGGAAGCGGCCACAGAGTGAGTTTTTTTATTTCCAACTTTTGCGGCTCCGTGAGTGTTCATGATAATCATAAGCTGATCGCCGGACTTAATATCACCAAGAAGAATACGAGCTTTGTAGTCTTCAATCATTTTTTTGTAGTTCTCTGGAGTGAAATTTGAAATAGGCGCAACTGGAGTAGGGTACTCAGAACTCATCAACTGTTCTGTGTCCGCGTGTCCTCCGTTAAATGAAATCTGATACTGCCAATCAGTTCCTTTGAGATTTTTTCCCAGTGTCTTCATCGTGCTGTCGAAGATCGTTGAGTTGCCTTGAGGCTCACCACCGCCACCCATGATGGCCATGAAGCTTTCCGCTTTTAGAGTTGTTGATGAGAGAAGGATTGAAGCGAGGATCAGTGTTTTAATTTTCATTCAATTATTAAAACATAAGAGGCTGATTTGGTTCAAGAAAATTGCCCCCCTTCGAGGAGAGTCCCCGAAAGAGGGGGGGCAACTATAAGATCTGTCTCTTATAC
>CAXHHE010000220.1:0-6142 GCA_964016365.1 uncultured Bacteriovorax sp.
ACAGAAGCCTTCGTCGGCAGCGTCAGATGTGTATAAGAGACAGTAATAATCCATTAGTTTTTTCCTAAACCTTTTCCTTCACGTTTTTACCAAGGATTCCCCCTGGTTTAAGCAGAAGAATAATAATGAGAATAAAAAACGACACTCCATCTCTGAAGCTCGATTTATATAACCCGGCCACCATGTTTTCAGCGATACCTAAAATGTATCCACCTAAAGCGGCACCAGGAATCACTCCGATCCCGCCGACAACGGCAGCAACGAAGGCCTTAAGACCTAAACTCATTCCCATCATAGGCTCAACCGACATCGTGTAGCCCATGAGGATTCCGGCAAGACCCGCAAGGGTAGCTCCCAGAAAGAAAGTGAACGCGATAATTTTGTTGGTGTTAATCCCCATGAGTTCAGCGGCCTTCAAGTTGTATGAAGTCGCTCTCATGGCCACTCCAATTTTTGTGAAGTGAGTAAGCCACCATAGGAAAGCTAAGATAGAGAGAGTGAGAGCAAAAATAAAAATTTGAATGTTAGAAACGCTGATCTCACCAAAGTTATAAACCACTTCAGTAAATACCGGCGGAATCGTTTTTGGATCGGCCCCAAAAATCAGCTGACCTGTGTATTGGAAAAAAAGTGAAGTCCCAATCGCTGTAATCAAAGCAGGGATTCTTCCTTCATTTCTAATAGGTCTATAAACCATGCGCTCGACAATCAGAGCGACGACTCCTGCCCCAAGCATTGAAGCGAGAATCGCCACTGGCATCGGCAGGTTTAACTTCAAAGCGAAGTAACCGCAGAAGGCCCCGAGCATAAGGAACTCACCGTGAGCGAAGTTAACTAAACGGATGATCCCATACACCATGGTGTAACCCAGGGCCACGATCGCATAGAGCGAGCCCTGGGCAATACCATTGATTAAGTATTGAAGACAATCCCATAAAAAATAGATTGTGTTCTGACTCATTATTACGGGTTCACTCTTGAGTGGAAAACGTACCCAGAAGGTGTTGCTTCAAGAACAACAGCAGACTTTGTTGGGTTTCTGTCTTTATCAAATGTGATTGTCCCAGTAATTCCCTGGTACCCTTTCGTTGCTACAAGAGCAGCGCGGATATCGGCAGGTTTTGTTGATTTTGCTCTTTTAATAGCGTCAGCAACAATTCCTAGAGAGTCGTATCCAAGAGCAGCGAATGATCCTGGTTTTGATCCGTAAGCTTTTTCGTAATCTTTTACGAAGTTTTGCACCACTGGTGATTTATCATCTGGAGCAAAGTGGTTAGAGATGTATGAACCTTTAACAGCTTCACCAGCGATTTCGAAAAGTTTTGGAGAATCCCATCCATCACCACCAAGGAATGGAACGTTGATTCCTTGAGCGCGAGCTTGTTTTAGAAGAAGACCAACTTCAACGTAGTACCCTGGAACGAATACGAAATCTGGGTTAGCTCTCTTAACTTTTCTAAGAAGAGATTGGAAATCTGTATCCTTAGCAGCGTAAGTTAATTCTTCAGTTGATGCCATTTTTCCACCAAGCTTTACGAAGCTTTCAGTGAAGGCCTTAGCTAAACCTTTTGAGTAGTCAGATGTGTTTTCAACAAGCACTAGACCTTTTGTCTTCTTCAGGTTTTCAACAGCGAATTTCGCCATTACGACACCTTGGAAATCATCAGTGAAACAAGCGCGTGTGATATAGTCACCAACTTGAGTTACTTTTGCGTTTGTTGCAGTTGGAGTGATGAATGGGATTTTTGCTTCCTGAACGATTGGAGCAGAAGCTAGTGCAAGAGATGAAGTCGGAGCTCCGATCATGACAGAAACTTTATCTACAGAAAGAAGTTTTCTTGTCGCGTTTGTTGATTCAATTGCTTCAGACTTGTCGTCTTCAATGATCAGGTCGAATTTTTTTCCGCCCGCCATTTTTTTCATTTTTTCGTAAGCTAATTTGATACCGTTTGCATTTTCCTGGCCGAAAGTAGCAGTTGCACCCGTCATAGGTGAAACAACTCCAATTTTAAGGTCAGCGGCAAAGGCAGAAGTCGTAAGCAGTAGGAACATTGATGTTGCCAACAATCTGTGTGGGCCCGGTCTCATTTTCATTAAGCACTCCTTTGTAAAATGAAGTAGATGCATTTTGTCGATTAATTATTTAACAATAAATACGGTAACATACAGGATCACGTTGTAAAGAAATTTACACGACAATTATTTAGATGACGTAACTCATTAAAATGGCAGAGTTTTTTGATAAAGATTAGGAGAGATGCTTACCAGCAATATACTCAGTCTATGTTTTAAAAGGTGAGAAGGCCTTTTAACGAAATCGAGGATGGTAGCACAATGATGAATAAAGAGGATTTCAAACAGACCCTGATTAAACAGTACTCCGAGGTCATTGAGGAGATTATTGTTGAGAGTGAATCAGTTTACCGATCTCAACTGGATTTTAATGAGCTGGACTACAGAGTCAGGAGCTTAATCCAAGCTGCTAGAGTCGACGGCCTTGAAGAAGGCATTATTTGGGATATTTTAGAAAGAAGAGTTCCTGATTACTACAACTTCGCTATGAGCGCGTCTTATGGCACTAAAATCGCTGCTTAATTCCTTAACATTTCAAATTTAATTTCTTATAGTGCCTCCACCATACTTTGGAGGCACTATTATGAAATTTCTTACTCTCTTAGCTCTTGCTTTCTCACTTAACTCTTTTGCTGACACAACGATCGAGAGAACTTTCGATGGTAAAAATGCTGTTTGCCAAATTAAAGGCGACGTAGGCAGACGCGCTTATACAGCGACAATCGAATCAGAAAAACTGGTTGATAACAACCGCGAGCTTTCACTTAGAATCCACCTGTATAAATGTGCTGAAACTGACAAGGGTCTTGCTCTGGTAAAGACAACTCCTTCTGAAGTGACTCACAGTTATGTTCTTCTTCCAAACGGAGAGCTTGGACAGACAAACAATACTGTTATCTGGGCAAAGTTCTTCCTGACTGACAAAAACGAAAAACTTCTTGGTAAATCAGACATCAACTTGAGTTATGATGATGTTGTTTTAACTTATACGATCGATAAAAACATCGATAGCGCTTTTGTCCGCGCGACATTTAAAAATTCAGTAGAGCTTCCAACTGGTGAAGTTCTCAATGATATTTTTGAATACTACGGTGGATTTGTTGTTAAGTTCGCAAAGTAGAAAATAAAAAAAGGCTCCCTCGGGAGCCTTTTTTATTTCTAGTAAAGAAGAATTCCTTCTCTTTGATTTAAGAATTTCTCGTGACCAACCACCTCGAGCTTTTGTAGTTCAGAATAAGATCCCAGGTTGTTGACCCAGTGTCTGATTGTGTCTGTACCATTGATAAGATCGATTGCTAGTTTATGAAACTCATATTCATAAGGCTTGCTGTGGAATTCAAACTTATCTCCCAGTTCGCGTTTAAATTCGCGGCAAAGCATTTGTGATACGCTCCACGATTTAAATTTTGAATTCACTGTCGGATGGATGTGAATCCCGCCGCAGTTTTGGCCTTGATGCTTTTGGAATGTTGGCAGGAAGATGATAGGGCGCAGGTTAAAGCCTTCTGAAAGCCCTTCCTCATGAAAGCGCTTCATGACACGCTCGCAGAATGAGAACGCTTCAATTCCAGGGTATCCTGCGATCTCAAGCGCTCTGGTTGTCCCTCTTCCTTCTGAAACGTTTGTTCCTTCAAAAAGAACAGTTCCGGCAAAAGTGATGGCCCCTTCCATTGTCGGCAGGTTTGGCGAAGGAAGAACCCATGGCAGACCTGTATCTACCCAATACATGTCTCTTTTCCAATTAGTCATCTTCACGACTTCCAGATTGCAGTCTGTCTTTAAAACATTTTTACCAAACATTCCCACTTCTCCCATCGTCAATGAGTGACGTTGAGGAATAGGGTAGCGTCCTACGAATGATTCATATCCTGGTTGAAGAACAGTTCCTTCAATCATCTCTCCACCCACTGGATTTGGGCGGTCTAAAACGACAAGTTTGATGTCGCGACCAGCGCATTTTTCCATGATGAGTGAAAGTGTTGAGATGTAAGTGTAAACGCGCGTTCCAACATCTTGCAGGTCGATAATTAATGTATCGAGGTCTTTTAGCATTTCATCTGTTGGAATTCTTGTTTCTGAATAGAGTGAGTAAACGGGAATTTTAAAATAGGGATGAACGTAGTGAGCCGTTTCCATCATGTTATCTTGAACATCAGTTACAAATCCGTGCTGAGGCCCAAAAAGTTTTGTCAGGCGTGAACCAAAAAGTTTTTGAAGAAGCACAACTCCAGTGTTGAAGTGTGAATCAATCGAGGCACTATGGCAGAGATAACCGATATTTCCTTTGATGCTCTCTTGCAGAGATTTTTCATTGATTAAGCGTTCAAGACCCGTCACTACCTTTGTCATAAAAATGCTTCCTAGATTCCTTTCTAATTCAATTTTTAATACCTTAATTCTCCGAGTGGCCCGGATTTTTGTAAAGCTAAATTACTAAGGAATTGACTTCCGAGATTCCTGGGCGGTTAATCTTAAAACCAACTAAAAAAAGCGGTTTAAAGGGCGCCAAATGAAGGCCCTTGTCAATAAACTGTCATTGAAAATCACTTTCCCAAAAGATACTATTTCTTTTGAGGCACACACAACTCACACACAAGGACATTCACATGAAGCAATACCACGACCTGATGGAGCACGTTCTTAATCATGGGCACAAGAAAGAAGACCGTACTGGAACGGGAACTCTTTCTGTTTTCGGTTACCAATGCCGTTATAACCTGGCCGAAGGATTTCCTTTAGTCACAACTAAAAAACTGCACTTAAAATCAATCATTCACGAGCTACTTTGGTTTCTTCAAGGTGAAACCAATATTAAATACCTGAAAGACAATGGTGTAACGATCTGGGACGAGTGGGCAGACGAAGAAGGAAACTTAGGGCCAGTGTATGGTTCTCAGTGGAGATCTTGGAAAGGCGCTAACGGAGAGACTGTTGATCAGATCACATCTGTTATTAATCAAATTAAAAAGAACCCGGACTCAAGACGCTTAATCGTTTCAGCTTGGAACGTGGCCGAAATCGAAAAGATGGCCCTTCCTCCATGTCACGCTTTTTTCCAGTTCTACGTGGCAGACGGACGCCTGTCTTGTCAGCTATACCAAAGATCAGCTGATATTTTCTTAGGTGTACCATTCAATATCGCTTCATACGCGCTTTTAACAATGATGATTGCTCAGGTGACCGGACTTCAATTAGGTGACTTCGTTCACACAATGGGGGACGCTCACTTGTATTCAAATCACATTGACCAGGCAAAGCTTCAGTTGACTCGCGATTTTAGAATGCTCCCAAAGATGACAATCAATCCTGAAATTAAAAATATTTTTGATTTCAAATTTGAAGACTTTAAGCTTGAAGGATACGATCCGCATCCAACAATTAAAGCACCAATTGCAGTTTAAGGAATTATTAGCATGCACGTTTCTATGGTAGTGGCCCACGGGCCAAAAGGTGAAATTGGATTTGGCAATAAACTTCTGTGGCATATCCCAGAAGACTTGAAGAATTTCAAGAAACTCACTGTTGGAAAAATGATTGTGATGGGAAGAAAAACTTACGAGTCAATCGGACGTCCATTACCAGATAGAGCAAACGTGGTTATTACCCGCGATACAACTTTTAAACCGGATGGGGTCATTGTTATTCATGACCCCATGATGGCCTTTGATCTTGCTCTTGAAGCAGAATCTGATTTAGAAGTCGACGACTTTGAAATGATGGTTATTGGTGGAGGAGAGATTTTTAATTTCTTCCTGCCGTACACTCAAAAGATTTATCTGTCAGAAGTGCCTTATGAAGGCCCGGCCGATGCTTTTTTTCCGACGATTAACTACAAAGAGTGGGAAGTTTTAAAGCAAGAAGACTTTAAAGATTTTTCTTTTAAAATCCTTGATCGCATCTAGAAAATCATCTTAATGGGTTAATTCTAAATCAGTTTAATTAAGCGTTTAAACTAATTTTATTTACATATTGCTTGAGTACCTAATTTTTTTTCATTTGAGTCCGATAGTGAAGATTATGAGACTGTCTCTTATACACATCTGACGCTGCCGACGAAGGCTTCTGTGTA
>CAXHHE010000221.1:0-6076 GCA_964016365.1 uncultured Bacteriovorax sp.
GATAACTGAGCGTCTCGTGGGCTCGGAGATGTGTATAAGAGACAGATCCACGTCCGAGTCCGCAAGGAAGACGATTTTAGAATAACGAAGGTTTTGAGCATCAGCTTTTTGCCCGATTGTAAGTCCAATCGATGCCATGATGTCCATGAATTCCTGGTTATTGATTACATCGTTAATCGATGCTTGCATTACGTTCATCGGTTTCCCTTTAAGCGCAATACCACCCTGGTAAAGTTTATTTCTTGCAGAACGAAGTCCACCAATCGCCGAGTCCCCTTCACAGATGAAAAGCGTACATAGGTGACGGTCTTTTCTCTCGTTTGCATCAAGAAGTTTTTCAACTCTTTGCTTCTTTGCTTTTTTCCCTTTGAGAGAAGCGTCTTTTAGTTCCTGGAATCTATGGCGCGATTTTGCACGCTCTACAACCAGTTCTAAAAATTCCTTATTTTTACGAAGGAATTTTTCAAGATTGTCGCCCATGAAACTTTCAATCCCTTTTTCCAGGTTTAAGTCGCGAACAAGCTTTCTCTTGGTTTGCGATTCAAAACGCGGGTTAGGCATTGTGATTCCCATAACAAAAGTCATACCTGTTAAAACGTCGTTATCCACGACGGAAATCTTCTCTTTTTTAGCTGCGCGCTCGATTTTTTCCTTAACAGTGTTAATGAAAATTCTCTTTACGCGGTCGTGGTGGAATCCACCGTCAAAAGTAGGTGTAGAGTTGACGAAAGAAATGAATTTTTCGCGCTCTTCTGACTTTTTATCAAGGGTCACAGACAGGTGGAAATCGATTTTCCCCTTCACTTTTTTCCCTTTAGCGTTTTCTGTTTCGTAAATGTACGCCTCTTCACCCACTAACTGAGCAGAAGCTGCATCAATTCTTTGAGCAAGCTCAAAAAGTCCCTTTTTAAACTGGTATTTTTCCCCGTTAAAATAGAACGTCAGCCCCGGGTTATTGTAGGCAAGGTCGATGATGCGTTTTCTAAGTAAATCCTCAGAAATTTCGTTGTTTTTATAAACTTCTTTTGAAAGCGTCAGCGTAACACTTACACCCGAAGCCCCTTTGAAAGGCTTTGGTTTTGTCTTTTTTGTCTGAAGGGCACCGTTGGTGAATTCCCACGTCTGCTCTTGCTTAGAATTGTAGTGTTTTACAGTCGCCACAAACACGTCAGAAGTTAGACAAGTTGCCGCAGCTCCAAGGCCGTTTTGCCCTAGAGTTCTGTATAAAAATCCCTTCTCATCTGTCTCTTCGTCCTTGAACTTAGATCCAGTCCTGAATTCCGTGTAAACCTGAGGCACTTTATCGATCGGAAAACCGATTCCGTTATCCGTGATAGTGACCGTCTTTTTGTCAGGCGAAAGCGTCGTGTGAATTTCAGTAACGTGACCGCGGTAATACTCGTCGATACTGTTATCTAAAATCTCTTCAACGGCCTTTGATTTTGCCTGGTGAAATTTAATAGTCTTAAATTCGATGCCATTTGGCTTATAAATATAGGCATCTAGGTCTTCTACATCGTTACTTCCAAAAACAAGCGTCACGCGATTACGTACGTGCCAACGCTGATCCTTGCTCTCAATTAAGGCGTCTTTTGTATTACCTTTACGGGTAACTGGGCCTACACTACTCATTATGCATCCTTTTCAATCTCTAAATATTGGGAAATAATAGTCACAAATGACTCTAATGCTGACTAGGTTAAAGACCAGAGCCCGTCTTAGAAAAGGTACAATGCGTCGAAAAAACTTTTTTTGCTACCTGTTATTTATGACATCAATAGTCTCCTTTTCCCTCTGGGGAGAGGAGTTAAATCATAACGTTTTGCCGTATAAAAAAAATTTAAAAGAAAAAATTTTGGAGGGTGAAATATTCTCCGAATCAAAGGTCACAAGCACTTCTAGCGACAAAAAAAATGAAACACAAGAATTGCACTTCACTATCGCTGGACTTCATCCCAAATCCTGCTCGTACGCGCTTAAGAAACTCTCTGTGTACGAGGGCTATTCAAAATTTTTAGATTTCGTAAAAGTGAGCAAATATGACGAGAAAACGCAGGAGATTGATTTCCTTCTCTCGCACGCACTTCTTCCCTATGACATGCGCTTAGTTTTTAAACTTCCTCGAATTGAAAAAGAAGGTGTTTACCCCTTTGAATTTGAGCACGGAATTTTGAAAAATCTGAAGGGAAATATCTACGCCATAAATCACAACGGAAAATGTCTGTTTTTTACTAAAGCTGACTGGCAAGGGGCACACACTGGTTTTCCCAATGTCGTCTTTGAATTCTTCTCTCAGACACTCGCTAAGCTCTCTATGGAAAAACTGTTTAGGATATCGAACACACTTAGTCATTGATTTGATTGATTTGCAATGACAGGCTCAAAAAGAAGTATTATAAAAATTTAATGAAAGTTTTAAGATTAAGCGCACAAGATACCTATCCAATCAGGCAACAAGTCCTGATTCCTGATCACGATATTAAGAAAGCAAAATTTGAAAATGACGACGATGAAGATATCTCTTTTCACTTAGGCGCATTCAAAGACTCAAAGCTTGTCAGTGTCGCTTCGTTTTACTACGAAAGAAATCCTATCTTCCAAGACCAACACCAGTACCAGCTTCGCGGTATGGCCACACTTCCAGAGTTTCAGGGACAAGGGCTAAGCAGCGAACTTCTGACTATGGCCTTCCCTATTATCAAGCAAAACTTCTGTACACTTTTATGGTGTAATGCCCGCACAACAGCGGTGGGTTTTTACGAAAAAGTGGGCTTTAAAAAGCTTAACGATGAGGTGTTTGAAATTGAAGGGATTGGGCCGCATGTTTTGATGTATAAAAACATCTAATTCCTACAGTAGTTCCTGATATTTTGAAATAATGACGGCCCTATAACCGCATTCTGAACAAACAGGATTCTCCTTCACTGTTTTTTTCATTTCCTCTCGGTCGTAAATTTTCTTAGGTAAGTAGCGTCCTTTACACCCAGGACAGTGGGCATATTTGCTGGCAAGTGTGTATGGGACATAAAATGAGGTCAAAACACATAGTCCTGACCACCAATAGTGCGAGCCACGACGAACACCAGGAAAAAAATGTGAAAGAATTACTGAGAGAATGGTTAAGAGAAAAAGACTAAGAAAATAAACTCGATAGCCTTTCTTCTCACATTCGTCGATGTATAGTGCTTTTTGATCCATTTTCATAATTATATATCTACACAATTTTTTGGCGCTTCAAGATATGTTCAATCCATTTTTTATTATGTTTTTATAGCCTATTAGGTGAGTGCTACTCCTATTTTAAGTTTATTTCTTATTTTTTGATAAACTTAAGGCTCATGAAAAAAATTGAACTAGATCCATTAAGGTCGATTATTGGAATGTTAATTGGAAGTGCTATCTATGCTCTTTTAAAAATAGATTTAAGAGACTCAATACAGCTCTTTCTTCTTACAAGCATCATTGCAGTACCCATTGTTTATTTCTGCATAAGGTTTAGAAGATCAAGAAAGGCTGGGCTTTATTTTTCCGCTAAAGGTGTTACTTACAATAACGGATTTAAAATCTATTTTTCACCATGGTCTCAAGTAAAAGCGGAAGCTGTAGTCAATTTTAGCCTCTACAAAGAAATTAAATTAACCCTATCTGGGAGCAAGACCTCGGGCTTCGGGCTTGTTTGGTTCACAGAAAAAGATCTTTTCGAAGCGGCCCCTTTAATCCCTAAAGATCATGATGTTTACCTTTATATAAAAAAGTATGCTGACAAAAGAAATATCTCGTTAATCTAAATATGATGATAAAAAATGATGCTTCAGGGGCTTATTAATCAGGCGAATGTTTCGTTAAGATTTTGGGATGAGGCGAACTTGTAGACAGGTATTGGTTAAACCAACACCTGCCATAACTATCAACTAAAAATTAGCGGCAGTTTAAATTAATTGTGTAATTTCCTGGTCTATCAATATTCATGCGAACTTCCATCATTGGGACTCTATAACCATTAACAATCACCACATGATCCCCTTGCCAGCGTTGTCCTGCATCGTTGACTCCATAGAAATAAAAAATGGTATTTCTTGTGTCGAATAAATAACCTTTTTCCCCTGCTGCAAGTTTCCACGCTCCATCGGTGACCCAACTCCCATCTAAATTCATATAGCGAGCGACAATCGCTGCTCTTGAACTACAGTTGTTCTGAAATGAAACAGCAACATAATCTTGTTGCAGTTGTACATAATCATTAGGGGCAGGCTTAACAAATGAATATGCATCATTTGCAAAAAACAACTTAATAAATTCACTTTGTGTTTCAGTTGATTTTTGAGCCAAAATATCTTGGCTCGAATCCGATGCCAAAAGATGACTAGTTAAGGTCAGTGAAGCTAAAACTAAAAAGACTCTAAAAAACTTCATAATAACTCCTGTTCTTAATGACGATTATTTTCGTTAAGAAAAAATACAGTTCAAAAAAACAAAAGTAAACACATTTAATTTACACTAAACGACTAGTTGTGTTTATAGAAAATAAAATAAACACTGCCGATAATTTATAATTCACAACGAGCAATATGCCGCTAACCTAAAAGTCTGCTAAACCAAGTCCTCATAAGACTAAAATAATCAATTGAAACTTTTTCTTCTTTGTCGCATTCTCGCAACTCTCTTTCAGCATAGTCTAAAAGAATTTCTAGTGCCTGAAATAAAGTCATAGAAGTATCTTGCTGCTGGAGTGCCTTAATACGCTCTCTAAGCTCTTTAGATGGTATTGTCGTCGCGATACAGCTTTTACATTCTTGTATCAATTCTAAGGCAAGAGCGCGCCTATTATTAACTAGAAATACTTGCGCCTTAGTGTTTGATGAAATCAAAACTTCTCCAGTAGTAGCAGACTCAGCTGAGAATTTCATATAAGGATCTCCTATTGCATTTTTTATAAATTAATACATAAAAAGAAAAAACATAATTCAGCCTGAAAAATTGGCACCGTTTACTAATAATTTAGTAAAAATTCACATACTCATCACCATGAGAAATGCATCAAGGAATATTGGTTTCACAGCATTAATTCAAGCATTTATTCTAGGATAAATGACTAAGTGTTTAGACAATTTATGCGCAACAGATTAAGCAAAATGCGCCTAATTAAAATCTGAATTAAATCCGTAAACATTAATACGCATTCAAAGTACTACAGGAGGTCTCCTTGAATTTGGCAATGAGCGAACAAGTTATGAAGGAAGTTGTCGATTTACTAGACAAGGAATTTAGTAAGCAATTAAATGCTAACCCCAAGTTTACTCTTAGGGCATTTGCCAGATATCTCGAAGTCTCTCCTGCGACATTATCTAGAGTTTTATCGAGACAGATTAAGGTCACTCCAAAGGTTTTTGAAGTCATTGCCACGAAATTAGATATTTCAGAGCTACAATATAAATATCTGATGGATGGACTCAAAGTTAATAAGAACCTAGAAAATATTCGCACTGTTGAACACCTTGAACTCAACCATATTAAGATGGAAACATTCAATCTCATTGCTGATTGGTATCACTATGCCATTTTGCATATGTGTTCGTTAAAAGACTTCAGCAAAGACCCCGAATGGATTGCGAAGCGTCTTGGTATCGAAGACGTAGAATTAATAAGAACTGCAATCGAACGTTTGATAGAATTCAAAATGCTTGGTATTGATAAAAATCAAAAACTTTATAAAACCTCTCAATTCAATGTCGTCCTTGATTATAATGTTTCATCAATTGCAATGAGAGAAAGACAAAAACAAATATTAAAACTAAGTGCTGAAAAAATTGACTCTATTCCTCTTAACTCTCGTGATCACAGCACTATCACGATCCCACTAGATGAAGACCTAATGCCTGAGATAAAAGAGAGAATTAAAAAATTTAGAAGAAGCTTAGGCAACTTCATCGTCAAGAATAATGTAAATGCCCAAGAAGTCTATGAATTACAAATCAGTTTTTTCCCTCTTCTGACTAAAGAAAAGTAAACCATAGGCCATAGATTATTCTACTGTCTCTTATACACATCTCCGAGCCCACGAGACGCTCAGTTATCT
>CAXHHE010000222.1:0-6067 GCA_964016365.1 uncultured Bacteriovorax sp.
CAAGGCCTTAAATTCCTAAGGAGAGTGGGACTTCAAAGTCAGTATTTAATTATTGAATGTTCTTTTTAGATTTCTTAGGAGCTTTTTCGCTTTCTTCTTCAAGGATCTCACCAGTTGTTGTGTCAACTTGTGGAGCCGGGAAGCCTTCAGCTAGACCGAATTTCACTAGAATCTTTTGTTTGATTTCTTCTAGCATTTCTGGGTTTTGCTCTAGGAAAGTCTTAGAGTTTTCTCTTCCTTGACCAATCTTAGAGTTGTTGTATGAGAACCATGCACCAGCTTTTTCAACGATACCGTTGTTTGAAGCCAGGTCAAGAATATCTCCAACTTTTGAAATCCCTTGTCCGTACATGATATCAAATTCTGCTTCTTTGAACGGAGGAGCAACTTTGTTTTTAACGATTTTAACTTTTGTTCTGTTACCGATGTGTGCTTCACCATCTTTAATCGCTGCTGTTCTTCTGATGTCTAAACGAACTGAAGCGTAGAACTTAAGAGCGTTACCACCAGTTGTTGTTTCAGGGTTCCCGAACATAACACCAATTTTCATACGAAGCTGGTTGATGAAGATAACTGTACAGTTTGAACGAGAGATTGATCCCGTAAGTTTTCTTAGAGCTTGAGACATAAGTCTTGCTTGAAGACCCATGTGTGAATCACCCATTTCACCTTCAAGTTCTGCTTTCGGAGTAAGAGCAGCTACCGAGTCAACGATAAGAAGGTTAACAGCACCAGAGCGAACTAGCATATCTGCGATTTCTAGAGCTTGTTCTCCAGAGTCTGGCTGAGAGATAAGAGTGTTTGGAATATCTACGCCAAGTTTAGCTGCGTATGTTGTATCAAGAGCGTGTTCAGCATCTACGAAAGCAACCGTTCCACCTTGCTTTTGGCATTCAGCCGCAATGTGAAGAGTAAGAGTTGTTTTACCAGAAGATTCTGGCCCGTAGATTTCAATGATTCTTCCTTGAGGAATACCACCAACACCAAGAGCTAGGTCTAAACTTAAACACCCAGTTGGGATAACAGCTAACTTCTCAGTAGCAGTCTTATTGTCTAGTTTCATGATTGCGCCTTTTCCGAATTGTTTTTCAATTGCAGATAGAGCTAGATCAAGAGCTTTTAATTTTTCTGGTGATGGAGCAGCAGATGTTTTCTGTAGTGACATTATTCCTCCGGAGGATCTCAATATGTGTGTGCTTTAACGCTAACACTCTTGTGGTTATTCGATAACTTAAAACTTATGCAAATTGATCAACTTATAACAGAATCAAGTGTTTGTAATTATTAGACTAATGGGGTCAAAACATCACAAATTGACGGCTAAAGAATCAATTTTTTTCTTATATTCAGTTTGTGCGTAAACTTTGCGCAAGTCAAGCGTAATTTTAGCGTAAGTTAGATAAAATTTAAATATTGGCCGAAAAGGTAGTTAATGCCCAAGTAGACGACTCCGGCATACACACCACTGACGATGTCATCGAGAATAGTTCCCGCACCATGATGCACTTCTTGATCGAAGTACGACGCTGGCCAGATTTTTTTAATATCGAATGCGCGAAAGAGAATGAAGAGGACAAAGAGGTGAGCGAGGTTGTGCTTTTGAATGAATAACCACGCAGTGGTCATACCTAAAACTTCGTCGATCACGATAAACTGTGGGTCGTGCAGATTGAATTTTTTTTGCACGCTATCTGTGACAAATGACGAAATCAGAGTCACGATAACAATGAATGGAATGAATAGAAAAAACGGAGGATTAAATCTTCCGATGAAGTAGAGAAATGGAAGCGTAGCAAGAGTTCCCCACGTTCCAGGTGCTTTAGGCAAAAAACCTACACCAAAGAAAGAGAGGAAAAGAATATCTGGTCTTGTTCGTTCTGGTCGATTAGCATCATTCATTACATAATAGTCTAGCTCGATTATTGGATCTTAAAAAGGCTTTAAATGGAAAGACCGAGTTATCTTCATAAATATATGTTCGATTGGGAAATCTTTGACGTCGTTATTGGCGGAAAGTCGGCCCTCGATACAAAGAACTTTCTCGGACCCATGTCTAGTATTGATGAAGTTAACCAATTCCTTAAAGGCTATGGCCTTGATCCTAACGACCGCGTAGCTAAATCAGAACTCTTTGGAAACTTCCAGGAGGCCATGCAGTTTATTCGCAGGTACTTCTTAAAAGAAGGAAATCCGGATGGACTGGATCTTAAAGTTCCCAATTCTCTTTTGATGATTTCGGATATCAGTCAGCTTTTTTTAATGGCGACAGACGACAACATCGTTAAGAAAGAAGATAAGCTTTGGGCGGAAGTTGTTTTAAAAGTTATGCATACAATTATGCATGCTGATAAAGATCTTCGTTCGAATTACTTTAATATTGTTCAGACTCAGATCTTTGATCGTTTCTATAAATATGTTTTTAGAAGTGATGATGACAAACTCTTTATTGGAGTCAGAGGAACTGATGACCGCGTGCCTTTAGTTGATTTTGAAACGAAATCTAAAAAGACCCGTGAAAGTGTTATCATTAAACTTCTGCATAAAGCTGAAAACGTAGCTGAAGAACTCTTTGATAGAGTTGGTGTGCGTTTTATTACTCACACGCGTTTTGACTCTCTAAGGTTGATTCGTTTCCTGATGGAAAAGAACATCGTTATTCCTCATAACAATAAACCAAGCCGTGCGATCAATACCATGATCAATATGCCGAAGTTTAAAGAGTCTCACCAGTCGCTTTTAAAAATGGCCATCAGAAACAATCTTTCTGAAGAGCGTTTTTTAGCGGCGATGGAAAGAGCGGCAGTAGAAGCACAGATTGAACCTTCAGAGAATGAGAGAAACAAACATACTTCTAAAGCTTATCAGTCAATTCAATTTACTTGTCGTCAGTTGATTGAGTACAAGAATCCCTTCCTTCAGGAGTTTAATGACTTAAGAAGAATTGCTAAAAATTCTCATCCGGAAGAAAACGAGCTTGCCCGTAGAGTCCTCAATATGGACATCTCGCTGGTGGCCAGAGATATTCGTTTCTTCTATCCATACGAAATTCAAGTTGTAGATCAGGAAGCTTTCAAGGCGAACTCACAAGGGGAGGCTTCTCACCAAGAGTACAAACGCCAGCAGGTGAGATCAGCAATGAAGCGTGTCTTCAAATCTATTATCGAATACAAACAAATCGAAATCTAAGCTTTCAGTGATTTTTTAGTGAACTGATTGATCCTGTAGTTGATCATGTCGGGGAAGTCCGCCTGAGGCACATGCGAGCCATTTTTAACTATGTAAAGCTGGCTATTAGGCAGATGCTTCGTCAGGATATTCTGAAGATAATTGGGAATGATTTTATCTTTGTCACCGCCAATAACTAATGTCGGTGCCTGGATAGATTCCAGATGATTGATAACATCATGATCATGCATTAGTTTTAGAAGGTGAAAGAAGAGTGTCTCTGGAAGTTCGCTGATCTTTTTCATGTAGAGCTGAACGAATTCCATCTCAACTTGTTTTTTGTTGAATCCACCATCAAAGATAGCGTACTGAGCAATCGGGTTTTTAAAAGAGTGCTTCCACACTGACTTGTAAAGTTCCGGGTACTTTTTAGTGAAAGCTTCAATATAAGGCATAGTGATGTCGACAATGTTTGAGTCGAACATAATGTCCTGTGGAGGAACGACTGTGCCGGAGATAAGCACCTGAGCGCTCACATCTTCAGGATAGCGGCGGGCATGCTCAAGACAGATATTCACTCCCATGCTGTGGCCAACAAAAAGAGTTTTCTTGATATTGAGTTCAGCTAAAAGTTCATGAAGGTCTTTAGCGATGTTGGGGAAGTTGCAGGTTTCCAGGTCGCCGTCACCAGATGAGGCAAAGTGGAAGCGGTAATCGTGTAAAAGAATCTGGTAGCCTTGTTCTTCAAAAAATGGAATCTGGTATTTGAAGTGATTATTGCTGCAAAGTAGACCGTAGATAAACACGACCACCGGTTTTTCCGGATTGAATTCCTGCAGAGGGAAGTTCGTGTTGTAAAAGAGACGAATTCCATCGCTGGTATAAAAATAGCTCGGGTGGTTTTTCTTAAACATTTTGGTTTTTCTCTTCTACTTCAATCAACACTTCTTCAATGAAGTCCAGGGCAAATCTCAGCTCGCTGGCATTGGCGGCACATCCTTTAAAGGCTTCGCTCAGGTCTGTTTCGTCATTGGTCTGGGCAAAGGCGTGGATCTTAATTTTGTTTTCACCAAAGGCGATCACATCATTAGGACGGATTTTTAAAACACCGCTGATTTTCTTTCCGTTTACAAAAAAGAAAGGAGCGCGGGTTAAACTCTTCACGATCAGCCCTGGTCCATTTTTATCCTGAATAATCTGAATCGTCATGTACTGAAGCGGAAGTTCTCTATCCAAAAAAATGAGGTCATTTTTTTTTGATCGGCCAATATGGATATGATTAAACTCAAACTCGTAGAGTCCGACAGCAAGGGGATCGCTAGAAGTCAAAATTTCAAGATGTATCATGACTTTGATTATAGCAAATCACAGGATTTTTACAGCCGGCATTTTTATTTGATGGTGTACATTGCTCGGGTATTTCGCGACTCAATCAAGGTTTGTCCGGCGAAACCTGGACACAAAAAGGTCTGTCTCTAAAGATGTCCATAAGAGTGAAGCTGAATGATTAGGATTGATTGACGACGAAAAAAAGAAACGACTAGGATGGCGTCTCATTAATAACTTGTCACAGGAGACACACATGTTAAAAGCGGTATTACTTGCTACTCTAGTTCTTGGTTCAACTCTATCTTTCGCTAACGAAGCAGACGTTAATGACGTAGCTTTCGAAGCTGCAGAAACTCTAGCTGTTGACTGTCCAGCTAACTACGAATCTCAGCCATACTATGTTTGGAGCAAAGAGCTTCGTAAGTTCGAATTCGCAGGATACAAATGCGTAAAAGTTATCGACCACAAGAACTAATTAATTCCCCCCTTGCGAATTAACTAGTTGCCGGCAGAGATAGATTGTTTCTATCTCTGCCTTTTGCTTTTTTTACTCCAGAGCTTCACCTTCTCTGTTACATTCAGGAATAATATAATCTTTTGAGAAGAGCTTGTAGCTGCGGTCTTTTAATTTCGCCATAACATCAATTTCATATCTCAGAGGGATTTCTGCTTTTACGCTGATTTCTTCTGCATTTCTTTTCTTTGAAGGAATTTTAGCCATGTAAGTGCGGCTTCTTTCAAGAACTTCATAACTGTCTTTTTTATCGTCGCCAGTATAAATACTGCGGGCATTGATAGTTCGAAGAGTATCTCCATTCACACAAACTTCCATCACATCTACGGCAACCGTAATTTTCTCCTCTGAAACGAAGTGAATTTGAGGAGAGGCTATTTCCAGTCTCGGCGAGCGTTTGATTTCGCTCCATGAAGCACTAAGTGTACTTCCACCATGGCTTCCTCCGACACCTGGAAAAGCAGATGAAGTAAAACCTAGTACAAGAGTCATAAGAATTAATGATGTTTTCATTTTTCGACCTCAATATTGAGAGAGTCTGTGGTCATAAAGGTAAATGCCCTTATTGACCCAAGATTATTTTTATTTGAAGAGAGTGCAACCTTTTTTCTAAAAGCTTCCTGATCTATTTTAAGCCATTGTTTATAAGCTTCATCTGAAAGACCTTCGGCATATAAACCCATAAAGTTCTGATCAAGCAGGTCACCATTGATTTTTTTGACGTGATTTAAGGCAAGATGAGTTCCTAAATTGATAATGCTTTCGGGCCCAAAATTGGCCTGATTTTTACCTAATTCATAGACCTCAAAGCCACTTTCTTTTAAGACCTGCTGTTTGAGCATTTTTTCTAAGATACTTAAACCGTAATGGCCAAAGCGAGTGAGCAGTTCTTTTTTGCTAAGTGGACCTGTTCCACAGAGTATATAGATTTCCCCGAAGACTGGATTTTTTGCCAGTTCTTGGTCGATGCCAGAGCTGAATGTAATTTGCTCTGTCAGGAGTTGGGGATTAGATCTGTCTCTTATACACATCTGACGCTGCCGACGAAGGCTTCTGTGT
>CAXHHE010000223.1:0-6066 GCA_964016365.1 uncultured Bacteriovorax sp.
GCAGCCTTCGTCGGCAGCGTCAGATGTGTATAAGAGACAGACCAAAGGCCGCACCAATCATTCCGAAATTCTGAGTTCGGTTTTTATCAGTAGAGACGTCGGCGATATAAGAAGAGGCCACGGTAATGCTTGCACCTGTCAGGCCCGAGATCACGCGTCCGATAAAAAGAATGGTGAGGTTAGGTGCAAAGGCCATTAGCAGATAGTCGAGTCCAGAGCCACAGAGGGCGATGAGAAGAACAGGTCTGCGGCCAAAGCGATCAGAGAGGGAGCCAAGCAGAGGAGAAGCAAAAAAGAGCATGAATGAGTAAAGAGAAATGAAGTACCCGTAGAAGGTACTGACAAAAGCTTCATCGCTTCCAAATCGTCGGATAACTTCCGGCAAAATGGGAACGACAAGACCGATACCGATGGCGTCTAAGAGAATAGTGACAAAAATAAATGTCATTCGGGCCTGTGAATTTTTCATTTCACTATTATGAAAGACAAAAAAGTAAATGTCATAGATAATTAAAGAAAAATGTCTTCTCTATCAAGGAATTCACATGGAAAATATCAAAGGCCTTTGCACTAATCCCGATCCAGTTACTCAAAAATATGTTTTTAACCATACTATGCTTCGCGTGCGCGATCCTGAAGTTTCACTGGATTTTTACTCACGCATCCTGGGCATGAAGCTTTTAAGAAAAATCGATTTCAACGAATGGAAATTCTCTCTTTATTTCCTGGCCATGATTGAAAATGATTCTCAAATCCCAACAGACAGCGATAAATCGCGTGCGCGTTTTACTGCAGGTCTTAGCGGAGTTTTAGAGTTAACTCATAATCATGGAACAGAATTGGAAGAAAAGACTCCGTACCACAACGGGAACACTGAGCCTCGCGGGTTTGGGCACATTTGTTTTTCTGTTCCGGATATCAAATCTGCTTGTGCGCGTTTTGAAGCACTTGGCGTCCCTTTTCAAAAGAAATTAGGGGAAGGGGGGATGAAGGATATCGCCTTTATTAAAGACCCGGACAACTATTGGGTGGAGATTATCGAGGCCTAATTGAGACCACCTCGAAAAATGAATATTACATTTATCCAAAAAATCTTACAATCGCCGCTTTTTTAAGCAAATACGACCTTGGCCCGTCGCCAAGGTCGTTTCATTTATCCTAATTTCTCCCTCGCTTTATTTTTTTAGGGGAGATTTTTATGAACGCAAAGTTTTTGCATGTGAAGTATCTTGCCATCGTCTTGATGGGCATAGTGATTCTTCTTCTCGTTTCATTTGATGCATTCTCTCAGTCTGAAGTCGATATGGGAGCAGGTGATACCTTTTCTCTTAAGGCCTCTCAAGACATTTTAAAAGAAGTAGTCTCATATGAGCCGTATGAGGCAACGTGCTCACGCGAAGTTTATGATGGCACTCACCGTGTGTGTTCGGCCGGAAGAACAGAAAGACGCTGCCGTAAGATTTCAGGTGTTGGAGAAGAGTGTTGGAATGAAACAGAAGAAGTGTGCAGTGATGAACCTTCCTATAGAACTGAAACTTATGACTGTATCCTGCAAAGAAGAGTTGTAGACTATGTTTATGATTACTCTGTAAATGCTTCTATCGAGGTGACTAAAACTCTTAGGTCAAAAAACTATGATTTAAGCTCATGCCTCTTTGGAGTGAAGCTCGCTGCTGGTTCTGAAGACTATTATGCTCGCTGTAAGAGCGCGGTTGTGAAGGCCTTTGTTGTTGACCGTAAAGAAGTGCTTAATGGCCGCAATAAAGAGCGCGTAATTAAACTCGATCTGGATTTTTTTCCCATTGAAGGACTGAGTGCTCTTACGGAAGGTTTAAAGGATTTGACCTATAAAGACGCAGTAGTGACTTTTAAAAGCGCTAACCTGGCAGCAGCATCGAACTTTAAACTAAATGTGAAGCTCACAAGAAATCGTTTTCTTTTAAAAGATAAGGTGATTTTTAACCGCGAAATTAAGCCTTCGGAGTTTACGACGACGGCCCTGGTTGGTGGGAAATACCTGGTAAGCCTTAATCTGGGGAAACTCTCAGGTGGCTTTGATTCGACCAAAAAGCACACTCTTAAGGTGGATTTGAGCACTTTAAAGGCCCTAGACGTAAAGGACGCGATTAATACGCCGACTCTCTCTAATGCACTTTCAGAGTCTTTAGTGATTAATGATTAAATTTTGTTGGGCCTTTTAATGTAAAAATTTCAAAAGGCCTAATCTCTTATGAAAGATTTGAAAAACTCCTTTATAACTGTGCCCATGAAAAACGCATTGAAAATCACCGCGGCCCTTTTTATTACTCTTATCTTTGCAGGAGAGATTTCTGCACAGGATTTCCCGACGGGACCGGAGCTCTCAGAGACTCCAGGTAAACTTTGCGACCAGCCATCTAAGGTTCGTTATCCGGAAAAAATCGCTTACTGTGATCGCGACGTTTCTTATGAAACAAAAGAAATCATCATCCATGAGTATGATCAGAAGTTTAATTATTCTATTGCGAAGATGCCGCGTGGAGAGTTTAAGATTGATCACCTGATCCCGCTTTGTGCAGGTGGATCAAACGATATTACAAACCTGTGGCCTCAACATAAATCAGTCTATGCGATCACTGATCCCCTGGAGCCAGTCATCTGTTCAAAAATGGCCCAAGGCCGCCTGAAGCAAAAAGATGCGGTTTCTTTAGTTATCGAAGCTAAGACCCACTTAGAGCGCACGAAAAAAATTATTGAGTACGTCAGTCGACTTTAATTAACACTGGCTATTTCGCCCTGCTTTGTTAAGATTAATTATCTCTTAAATGTAAGTCGGAATAGGTTTAATGACTCAGTTTGGTGCTGAATTTTTCAGACATTCACCTGAAATGTTGTGCGTGGCCGATTTTAACGGGCACTTCGTCGAGCTCAACACTCCATGGACGGGGACACTTGGTTATAGCATTGAAGAACTTCTCAAACTTCCTTTTTTTGATCTTGTTCACCCTAATGACATTCAAAAAACCAAAGCTGAATATTCTAAATTTATTGATGAAGAAGATCATAAAACGACAAATTTTATAAATCGTTTCCGTCATAAAAATGGCCATTACCGCTGGCTGCAGTGGAGTGCCTCATCTAATAAAAAAGAAAAGAAAATTTTCTGTGTTGTCCGTGACGTTACCGAGGAGAGACGCGAGGTCAACGTTCTTTTGGAGGCCCAGGAAGTCACTCAGGTTGGGAGCTGGGAGATTGATCTTTCTACGGGAGATCTTTTCTGGTCAAAGATGACTCACAAAATTCATGAAACTGATCCAATGACCTATCATCCTAAACTAGAGGATGGGATTAATTTTTTTAATTTCGAGGCCAGAGATATCCTCAAAGCAAAAATTAAGAGTTTGATGGAAAGTGGTAATAGTTATGATCTGGAATTGCCTTTTATTACCGCGAAAGGGAAAAAAACCTGGGTTCGATGCGTAGGGCGCGCAAGTATTTACGATAATGTTGTCCTTCGAGTCTATGGGACGATTGAAGATATTGGTCTTAAGAAAAAAGAGAAGTCTCTTTATGAGCTTATTATAGAAAATGGTAATTACGGGACGTGGGATTGGGATTTGGAAACAAACCAAGTGCACTTTAATGATCGTTGGTGCTCACTCGTAGGTCTTGATGTTAAAAAAGTGAAACACGATCTGGCAACCTGGGATGCCCTGGCACATCCTGATGATAAAATTGTCGCCTATAAAGATATTGATGACCATCTTAAAGGGAAAACACCTTACTATCGCAATGTTCATCGAATGAAACATGCTGATGGTCATTGGGTCTGGATTCTTGACCAGGGAAAAGTGGTTGAAACCCGCGATGGAAAACCTGTGCGTTTTTCAGGAACTCATACAGATATTACTTACGTCAAAGAGCTGGAAAATGAGCGCGGACTTTTAAATGACCGCTTTAAGCTAGTTCTTGCTGCTATTAAATTCGGTGTCTGGGAATGGAATATCAAAACGAATGCTCTGGTGTGGGACGAAAGCATGTATGAGCTTTTTGATGTTTCTCCAAATGACTTTTCCGGAGATTATCATGCCTGGGAAAAAACAGTGCACCCTGATGATAAAGAACTGGTAGAGGCGGCCCTTAAGGCCTCTATTTTAGATGGGATAGATTTTGATACTAGTTTTCGAATAATTTTAAAAAATGGTCAGATAAGGCATATCGCGGCCAAAGGATATGTCGAGCGCGACAGTAACGGCAAAGGACTGCGCTTTAGCGGTATCAATTGGGATATTACCAAAAATATTGAGCAGGAAAGAATTTTTGAAACCATTTTAAACAACATTCCTATCATGATCACTTTCTATAATCATAAAGGTGATGTTGAGTGGATCAATCCTCATTGGATAGAGGTCTTGGGCTGGTCACTGGATGATATGAAAAAAGTTAAAGAGATGGCGATTAATCTTTTTGCTACTGAACGAGAACAACAGGAAGCTGTTAGTTTTATGATGGAAGCTCCCCCTGAGTGGAGAGAGTTTACTCTCATTAAAAAAAATGGCGAGTTTGCACATACGATATGGACCAATGTGCGCTTAGAAGACGGTCAGATCATTGGTATCGGTCAGGATATTGGAGAAAAACGCATGCAGGAAGAGCTGATTAAAGATCAGCAGGCGCGCATGATTTCTTCAGCGAAACTTTCATCACTTGGGGAGATGGCAAGTGGGATTGCCCACGAAATTAATAATCCTCTGGCGATTATTAAAGGCAAGGCCTACCAGATTCTAAAACGTCTGGAGAACGGGGAAGTGAATGTAGATTTTTTAAGTAAAGAAGTCTCCAAGATTGAACAAAACAGCTTAAGGATTGTAAAAATTATTAAAGGTTTAAGAACTTTTTCCCGCCACGGAGAAGCTGACCCATTTAAGGGCGTCTCTTTTAAATCGATTCTCGATGATGTTCTAGAATTGTGTTATGAGCGCTTTAAGTATCAAGGTGTGGAGTTAAAAGTCTCCGGTGACTTAAGCACCGAAATCCGCTGTCAGGAGACTCAACTGGCCCAGGTCGTATTAAATCTTATTAACAATGCCCACGATGCCGTTGTAGACACTCCTAAACCTTGGGTGCATGTGCACGCTGATAATGATGGAGAGTCTCTTCGAATCACTGTGACGGATTCAGGTCCGGGAATCAGTGAAGAGATTGCCCAAAAAATTATGCAGCCCTTTTTTACAACTAAGGAAGTAGGAATGGGGACAGGTCTTGGTCTTTCAATTTCCAAAGGAATTGTTGAAATTCATGGTGGAAGGCTCTTTCTTGATCGAAATTGTCCGAATACTCGTTTTGTGATTGACCTGCCTTTGCAGAAGTAAGATCTAATAATTTTCATCTTCTCATAGGTCAAATAGCGAAAGTGTTTTATGCTTATAGGGTTGAACTATCCCTGGAGTTTATATGAAACACTTATTATTTTCGTCTCTTTTATTATTTTCACTTTCAGCGTTAGCAGAAGTAAAACCAAAATCAGATCCACCTAATTTTAAATTAAATGACCTTGAAGGCAAGGAGCACGCGCTTAATGACTTCAAAGGTAAATGGGTTGTCCTTGAATGGTTTAACAAAGATTGTCCTTACGTTAAAAAACATTACGGTAGTAAAAACATGCAAACTCTGCAGAAAACATTCACCGATAAAGGAGTTGTATGGTTAACGATTAATTCATCTGCTAAAGGTGAGCAAGGTTACCAGGAAGCTGCTGATGCTGAAAAAACAGTAAAAGAACTTAAAGCAAATCAATCTTTTCTTTTAACTGATGCCAGTGGATCGGTGGGAAGACTTTATGGAGCGAAAACAACTCCACACATGTTTGTTATTTCTCCTGAGCAAAAAGTTGTTTATGCTGGAGCGATTGATGACAACAGCGCAGCTGACCCAGCGGTCATTGCGCAGTCGAAGAATTATGTGGCCGAAGCGCTTAATGCAGGCATGGCCGGAAAGGCGATTGCGGTGGCGACTTCGAGACCTTATGGTTGCAATGTAAAGTACAAATAAAAAAGGCCCCTTTGCGGGGCCTTTTTTATTTGTAGT
>CAXHHE010000224.1:0-6052 GCA_964016365.1 uncultured Bacteriovorax sp.
TAACTGAGCGTCTCGTGGGCTCGGAGATGTGTATAAGAGACAGGAAATAATGGATGTATTCTGCTTGAGAAGCTCAGTTTTTTCCAGTAATTCTTTGGGGCCTGAGAGCTTTCATTTTGCAATCTTTGCATTAAGCAACCTCTACTCCTCTGGCATGAATCAGCGCCTTATCAAGTGACTACTTTTTTGATGGCCCCAGGTATTTTTTACATGGTGACCAGAGGACACCAATACCCGAGTTTTTCGGTGCTAGAATAACTCCGAATTCAGCCTTTTTTTTGGCACTGCCCATGCACAGACGGGAGCATCAAAATTATTTTTTGAAAGGGGAAAAACAATGAACTTAAAATCAATCATTTCATCAACTGCGATCTGTACAGTAGCAATTATGATTTCAATCTTTAATGTGGCGAAAGCTTCTGAGAAGGTTTTAGCGACTGTCTCTCAAGATGAAAGCAAATCGACTACATATAAGTTAATCGTTGATTCACCAGACGGAAGAACAATCCGTGCATTCTATAAAGACGTTTATGAGAATGGAGCAAAAGTTCGCCGCGACCTTCTTGATCCAGCGGTCATCATGAAAAGTGGTATGATTTTAGAACAAAGAGATAAGCACGTTCTAATGAGATTAAAAAGCAGTGACTTCGATAGAGAACAAGGTGGAAGGGTTATTGTCGACACTCTTTACAATGGTGCAACAGGTGAAAGAAGATCATACGAAGTTCAACTTGCTCAAGACAACAAAGCTGGATGGACTCTCTTTAAGCAAGGAAAAGGAATCAACTCAATCCAAATTCAAACAAACCGCGTAATGGTGCTTGGTGCAGTAGGAATTAAAAATCTAGTTATGAAGTAAAAATTGAGGTACACTATGCCTCATGTTGTTCAATAGACTTATTTCAATCTTTAGAAAATACAAGCAATACGAGGTCGATGAAAATAAAAAAACTTCACTCGACCTCATCTTAAACGAAGTCAATCCACAATCCTCTCTTGAAACCCGCATCGAATGGTTACAAAAGCTGGTAAAATGGATCAGAGGCACTGATTTGTTTGAAGACGCGCCTGAAAAAGCGGCCGCAACAAAAATCAAATACCTCTTCATGGTTCTCGAACGCAATCCTGACAAAAAAGAAAAAATCCAAAAATCATTAACGCTTACGCTTCAAGAGCTTTCATCTATAGAATTCTTCTGTGAAGTTGGTCTGCCATCTCAAATTGGTCTAATTGGCGAACTTATTGATAAGCTCACGGAAAAAATACTCCCCAAAAAACCTATCGGTCACCAGCTCAGCGAATTGATGATCACTCTTTTTCCAGATGAAGAAGATGTCCAGTGGTTAAAATCGCTGGATGAGCAAACATTAGAAAAACTCACGACTTTATTTGATACGAACAATGAAACTTACCCGCACTTAAAAAGTGATATCGAAGAAGCGCTAATATATTTGATCTCTCAGATTGTCGCGATAGGCTTAAGCCCAGGAATCAGAAAGCGCATTCCTCATAAAAGAATGAAGTCACTTCCCTTCTTTTATCTTTCAGGGAAACTCAATCTTTATTTAAAAACCAAAAGCGAAAGCAATAACCCAGCACTAGCTCAACAGCTGCATGAAGAATTGCTTGATCTTCTCATGGAATCTCAAGCGGCCATTAGTGAAGTTTACCATCACCTGGATCGTTTTGGAGTAAGCACTCATCTGGTATTCCAACTAGAGAGAATGAAACTTTTCTTAAAAAGAACGCATACACTCCTGGACATTGTCAGCACAGGACATTTAACCAAAACGCGAATTTCTCACTTTGTCGCAGAATTGGTTGAACAAAATCTGTTACAAAGAAATGCGATGGGGATTTACTCAAACAACGCCACTCTACTTGCTCAGAAAATTATTGAAAACAACTCTCAGGCCGGCGAACACTATATTGCGAAAGACAAAAAAGAGTATGTGAAAATGGTTAAGAGTGCGATGGGCGGTGGGGTTCTAACTGCACTGACAGTCTTACTTAAAAACCTTTTAGGAATGATTGGGCTCAACAAGTTTTTCTATGGAGCTTTTTCTACAATAAATTACGCAGGAAGTTTTCTCTTTATTCAAATGTGTGGCTTCACACTGGCAACCAAACAACCTGCGGCCACGGCTCCGGCACTTGCTAAAAAACTTGAATTGGCCGAAAACCGCGAAGGGATTGAAGCTGTAACGGATGAGATTGTTTATATTACCAGGACACAAATTGCAGCTGTTTTTGGAAACCTGGCCGCAGTTATCCCTGCCATCTTAATCATCAACTATATTTGTATGTCTGTGACAGGCCATTGGTTATTCTCTCCAGATACTGCCTACTACACTCTGCACTCAACAGATATTCTTGGCCCGACTATTATTTATGGAGCTTTCACAGGTGTGCTTCTCTGGTCATCAAGTGTTATCGCGGGCTGGACGACAAACTGGTATAGCTTTCACCAGTTAAGCTATTTGATTACTAATAATAAAAAAATTAAAACAATCCTAACTGCTGATGGCGCTAAAAAAGTAGCTCATTTTTTTGATCACGAAATTACCGGGATTGCCGGAAGTGTGTCTTTGGGATTTTTGCTCGGATTGATGCCTGAAATTTTAAAATTCATTGGAATCCCACTTGAGGTTCGCCACGTCACCCTCTCAACAGGGGCCCTGACGGCAGCTGTTTCTTCATTGGGAGTTGAATCCCTTAAAAGTCCAGAGTTCATCAGAGCTGCCTTGGGTATTGTCTTGATTGGCTTCCTAAACCTTTCGGTCAGTTTCCTCCTGGCACTGTTTGTTGCTTTTAGAGCGAAAAAGATTTCAACGCATAGAAAAGCACTGATCTTTCAATCAGTGCTCAAACGTTTTTATCAGAAACCGTTTTCGTTCTTCATACCGAAGTCCTCTACGTAAGGAGGTCCCAGTAGTGATTCGTAAAAATGAGGGGGAGACATTTTTCCGAACACAGCTTGTGTTAGTTCATTAATATTTTCGATAAAGATAAATTCCATCTCCTGTTTTACAATCGCTGGAACTTCTCTTAAATCTTTTTCATTTCTCTTCGACAGGATCACGCGCTTGATGCCCGCCCTATGAGCTGCAATCAGCTTTTCTTTGATCCCACCAACCGGCATCACCGCTCCTCGAAGCGTGATTTCACCAGTCATCGCAAGTTTTGGGTCTACCACTTTACCAAGCACCAATGAACATAAGGCCGTGAAGATTGTGATCCCCGCACTCGGTCCATCTTTTGGGATTGATCCCGATGGCACGTGAATGTGGAAATCTGTTTTAGAGAAATCAAAGCCCGGCACTAGTTTAGAAAGTTTTGATCGAACGAGACTTAAACCAATATGGGCCGACTCACTCATGACTTCACCTAATTTACCTGTGAGCTGGATTTTTCCTGATCCCGGCATCATGGCACTTTCAATAAAGAGAATATCACCACCAACAGGTGTCCATGCAAGGCCTGTGACAACTCCCGCGGTAGCACTTGACTGTGCCAGCTCGTAAGAATTTTTATCGAGACCTAAAACATCCTCCACCATGGCATTATCAACAATAAACTTTTCCTGATCGGCGTGTTTCACTACCTTTTCACTCACTGAGCGCAGGATGCGAGCAATCTTTCTTTGTAAATCGCGCACTCCGGCCTCGCGGGTATAATCAGCGATCACTCCTGTTAAAACTTCGTCTGAAATTTGAACTTTCTCCGGAGTCATTCCGTGTTCCTTTAATTGCTTAGGAAGCAAGTGGCTTTTTGCGATATGCAGTTTCTCATCTGTCGTGTAACCAGAAAGCTGGATAATTTCCATTCTATCTAGTAGCGGAGCTGGAATTGTATCCAGCGAGTTTGCTGTCGCAATAAAAAAAACTTTCGATAAATCAAACGGTAAATCTAAATACTGATCGGTGAACGTTGAGTTCTGTTCCGGGTCCAGAACTTCAAGAAGTGCTGAGGCCGGATCTCCACCGTATCCACGACCAAGTTTATCAATCTCATCCAGCATAAAGACCGGATTTTTTTCTTTCGCTCGTCTGATTCCTTCGATAATTCGACCAGGCATTGCTCCAACATAAGTTCTTCTATGCCCTCTGACATCAGAATCATCTCTCACTCCACCAAGAGCGGCGCGGACGAATTTTCTGCCCAGAGCTTTAGCAATACTTTGCCCCAGCGACGTTTTACCAACACCAGGAGGGCCGACAAAAAGAAGGATTGAACCTTTTTTATTCGGCGAAAGTTTCATAACAGCGAGATGCTGAACAATATGTTTTTTAATTTTCTCTAAACCAAAATGCTCTTCATCTAAAATCTTTTGAGCAAGATCTAAATCAAGTTCACCTTTGGCCTCTTCGTTCCATGGAAGCGCTAAAATAAGTTCAAGATAGTTTCTAATCACATGAGATTCAGCGTTTTGCTGTCCCATATTTTCATAGCGGTTCACCTGCTCCAGAGCGACTTTTTCGACGTCTTTGGGCAGATTCGCTTCTTTGATTCTATCTTTTAATGATTTCTTTTCACCAGATTCGTCCGCCGGGTCTCCTTCTCCTAGTTCTTCCTTAATAGTGCGAAGTTGTTCGCGCAGAATGGATTCACGGTAAGCTTTGCTGGTTTTTTCAGAAATCTTTAAACCCATTTCGTTGTTAACTTTAATCATCTCTCGTTGTTCAACTAAAAGTTCAAGGACTTTTAATGAACGGTTTTTCACTGAAGCAAGCTCCAGGATTTCCTGTTTTTTAGCAATGATCAGCGGTAGATGTTGGGCCACAACGTTGGTAAAAAGGCCGGCATCCTTAAAATCATCAAGGGTGCGTTTGAAATTTTCGGTCGCATTGATTGAATTCAAGATTTCTCTTGAAACTTCTTTTAAACTTGTAAGCAGGGCCTTTTCCGTAGCCGCATCAAGATCCTTATGGTCTGGGACAAGCTCTCCTTGCGCCGCCCATGAATGAGAGGCCGATTCAAACTGAATTGTCTTGGCCTCAAACCTCTCGATTGATCTAACGTAGGCAATGGACTCGCCTCTCTCGTTCTTCTCTATGCGCTCCACAATACAAAGGGTTCCGACTGTATAGAAGTCAGAAGACTTGATATTGTCGATTTCGGCGCCCTCTTTAAGAGTCAGAGCGACGAAACGTCTCTCTTTATCCGTGTCAATGGCGCGATGTAGTGCGTTTAAACTAACCGACTTTGAGACGAGGACCGGCAGAGTCACGTCCGGGAAAAGTACGGTGTTTTTAAGCACTAAGGTTGGTAAAAATTCTGAAGACTGTATTGTATGTGTTGTTTTCATATTTATAAGTTGTGGGCAGGTTAATTTTCGTCAAGGGTAAGCCTCTTTTTAATTTCTTATCGCCATGTGTTTTGGTAGAGTATTCCCTATGAAAACCTTATTTAAAATTGCCATTATTTTCCTCGCCATCACCGGCGCTTCTACACTTCTGTATAATTTCACTGATGTAGAATTTGGGAAAATTGATTACTTTAGCAAACACGGATGGTTCTTTCTTTTCTCGATTGCACTCTTCCCACGTCTAACTCTCTTAGTATCAGGACTGTTAGTAGGGTCAGTTGAGTTTGGTGGTTTTTTATGGTGGTTAGGATTTTTCTTTGCACCTAGAATTCTTGTCGCAACTCTTGCAACAGTTGCTTACTGGAACACGAATCAAGTTCTGGTCATCATCAGCTGGCTTGTTGCTCTTAGTGGTGAATCATCAGAAAAATTTGTCATCACAAATAAGATCAGGCATCCAAAAAGATACGACCAAGGATTTAGTGGCACGACTGTTGAAGCTGAGTACAAGGTAAAAGAGTAATGAGTCAGTATATTATCAACTTGAACTGGAAAAAAGAGAGCGCGGAGTTTACCTACGAGAAACTTAACCGCGATCACGTTCTGCATTTTTCAGGCAACCAGACCTTAAAAAACTCTGCTTCGGTTGAATACTTCGGCAACGCTGACATGACGAACCCAGAAGAACTTCTGGCCTCTGCAACAGCAAGCCTGTCTCTTATACACATCTGACGCTGCCGACGA
>CAXHHE010000225.1:0-5966 GCA_964016365.1 uncultured Bacteriovorax sp.
AGCCAACTGAGGCCCTAAAAAAGATCCTGATGAATAAAGAAGGGGTCAAGCGCTACAACTCAATCCTGATTGAGAAGTTTATTAAGGTCTTCGTAGACCCTGATAAGATGAACAAGGACACAGTTCTTCCTTCGAACTCAAGAATTGTGAACGGTTCTAAAAAAGCTTCTTAATTCTTTGGAGCTGATTCCAAACTCTTTAAGCTGTCATTCTTAAGCTCAAAAAGATTCTGGGCGTCTTTTTTAATGACGTAGATAATGGGAGCGTGGTTTTCGATGATCAGGAAATGCCCTTCATCTTTTAGGTCCACATCGGGAAGTGATTTTGTGACATCACTGATCTGATAAATGTATTCTTCTTTTTTGTCTTCTGCCATCACTTCCAGTTTGATTAAGTGAGTAGGAGGCGACATAAGTTTTTGAACGGCCTTCTTCTGAGCATCAGTGGGCTCTTCGATAACATGTGAGCTCTTAAGCTTAATGAAATCATCCAGCATATCTTCTAAGCGAGTGGCGTCCAGTGCTTTTTCTTCAGCGCTTACCCAAACATTGTCCTTTTTATGCACTTCGAATTGGGGAGTGTTTGAGCCTTGCTTAAAGAGCTTGAAGCTGATGATGGCCTTGACATCGACATCAAAAACATTCGATTCAATCAAGTCTGCAAGCGTGATGTTTTCCAGCGAGATGGAAGGGGCTTCAACGTGATAGATTCCTGTTTTCCCCGAGATCTTCAGGTAAGTCGAGTTATCAATCGTGTTCATAATCCCGACACTCAGGATGATGCTCTTTTGCCCATCGTCAGTCAGAGTCAGGATGGCCGTAGGCTTATCCAGAGAGAAGTTTGAATTGTTGGCCGGATCATCGATTAAAAGCTTTTTTGTCTTAATCGTGTTTAAAGAAGAAAAAAGTTTTTCAATAAAAAGTGAGCTGGTAGAAATGTCTTTCGGGCTGGTCATGTGCCATGGAGTTCCCGGCTCAGTTCCTACGCGCTCAAAAGTGTATTCACCCGATTTATTTTTTAAAGAGAGGTGAGTGATAGTCTCTAGTTCTTTATTATTAAAAACCAGCGACTGCTCAATAAATTCATTGTGAGTTTTGACCGGAGTTTTTAGAAGGTCAGACAAGAAAGCGGTGGCACCAACTAAAAGCAGGAATGCGACCAGGACAATGTTAGAAAGCCATTTCTTTTTATGAGGCATGGAGATTATAGTCCCAGGTCGTCCAATTCATTAAAGTCTCCTTCGTCTGCGTCCTCTTCAGTTGCAGCGGCCTTTTTAACCACTTTAGAGACGTCAGGCTCAATAGACTGAATAAATTGTCTAAGAAGGGCGCGTTCTCCTTCCTTAAGGAAGTTGAACTTTACCAGCATTCTGTGTGTATAGTTATTTTGGCTGATGATTCGGCTCTTGATATTAAACGGACGGCAATAGATGACGTCGGCATTAATAATAAAAGTTTTTGGAATACAAAACTGAATCACGATAGACTGGCCTTCAGTAAAGGCCTTATTAGAGAAGAAAAACATTTTATCCATACTGATTTCAGACAGGATCGTTTTTCCTTTCGAAATTTTATCATCTGAAAGGTTAACCGGAGCTTCGATTCCGATTGTGATCACATTGCCATCGACAGTCGTTGCCGGGGCAGGGGATTCACCATTCATTGAGACAACATTATCTGCACCTTCTTCCGCCGAAGCTTCTTCGCTTTCTGGGTTCTCCATTGCAGCTGCCATGGCCTTTGCCATTTCATCTTCACCGTCAGCTGGAAGGTCGTCACCTGATTTTAACTGAACGACATTGTCAGGTAATGCCATCTTTTTTGTGTATTCGTCTCTGAGTTCTTTGATTTTTTCTTCCATTGATTCAGGAAGAAGTTCGCCGGCATCAATCTTTGCTTGAATGCGCGACTCAATCTCATCTCTAAGAGACCAGATTTTAAGGGAGATTTTTTTGATCAATACAGGATCAGAAGAACTGTTGTGTATCATATGTAGGCATTATCACCTTATCCTGTAAAAAAAGATAGATGGCCGTTTTTCGGAAAAAAATACCTTTGAAAAAAAGTCTGTGCAAAATGACACCATCGCATAAGCTTGTTTATAGACCACATTTCTTTAAAGAAGTTTGATTCAAATGTTCAGGTAATGATTCTGACAAATGATGACGGATCTACAATTGCTCCAAGGAGGGAGAAGTTATGAAGAAGATGCTATTAGGTTTATCGACTCTGGCATTAGCGACAGGAGTGTCAGCTACAGAGGCTAAACATGTACCGGGCGAAATCGTTGTTAAGTTTAAAGCGGGAAAAAGCAAAAACTTTTTATCAGCTAAAACTCTTTCATCATTAGGTATTCAAGGTCAAAGAGATATTAAACTTTCTTACGACACGCTATCTGTATTAAAGGTGTCTGAAGATAAGTCAATGGCGTCTGTTATTGCTTCATTAAAGAATAACCCGAACGTTGAATTCGCTGAACCAAACTATATCTATTCAGTAAATCCAATTAAAGAGCAAAACGTAATTTCTAAGAAACTACTTAAGTCTCCTTTCACTGATTTTACGGCCGCAACACCAGACGATCCTAGTTTTGGAAAACTTTGGGGTCTAAGAAACACTGGTTCTAACGAGCCAAATGGATCTGCCGGAGTAGAAGGGGCAGACGTTAACGCTCTTAAAGCGTGGGATATCACAAAAGGATCAAGAGCGGTGAGAATCGCTGTTATCGATACTGGTGTTGATTACACTCACCCGGATCTTAAAGCTAACATGTGGGTAAACACAAAAGAAATTCCAGGAAACGGAATTGATGACGACGGCAACGGATTCATCGACGATGTTTACGGATACGACTTTGCCAACAATGATTCAAACCCAATGGACGGAAACGGACACGGGACTCACTGTTCAGGGACAATCGGTGCTGTTCACGACAATAAAATCGGTGTTGCCGGTGTTATGTCAGATGTTCAGATCATGGCCGTTAAATTCTTAGGTGACGATGGTTCTGGTTCTCTGGAAGGAGCAATCAAAGCAATCGATTACGCTACTATGATGAACGTAGACCTAATGAGTAACTCTTGGGGGGGAGGAGGACGCTCAGAAGCTCTTCTAGAAGCTATTAAGAGGGCCTCTGATAAAGGAATCATCTTTACAGCTGCAGCTGGAAACAGCTCATCTAACAATGATTCATCTCCTTCGTACCCAGCTTCTTACGATGTACCAAACATGGTAGCTGTTGCAGCGACAACAGCACAAAACGGTCTGGCATCATTTTCTTCTTTTGGCCGAAACTCAGTTCATATCGCAGCTCCAGGACACAACATTCTTTCTACTGTAAACGGTGGCGGGTATGATGTTTACTCTGGAACTTCAATGGCAACTCCACACGTATCTGGGGTACTAGGTCTTTTACTGGCAAAAGAAGGAAGAATGCCTCACTCGGTAATGCGTGAACGTCTGACTATGACAAGTGTTCCGGTAACTGCTCTAAGAGGAAAAACTCAAACTGCGGGAAGAATCGACGCTTACAACCTTTTAACTGACGTAAGACCAGAAAGATCAGGGCCAAAGAATGATGCATGGAAGAGACAAACTCTTGAATCATCTCTAGAGTCTGATCACCCATACGCAGACAACATGAACGTTGCTAAAACAATCACTATCCCTGGTGCAAAATACATCAGAGTAAAAGTAGCTAAGTACGATCTTGAGCAAGGATACGACTACCTAAGAATCGCTGACGGAGCTGGGAACACAGTAGAGAAAGTAACAGGTGCAGGGACTAACTACACAACTGATTACATCGAAGGCAACACTGTAACAATCAATTTTGTTACAGACCGTTCAATGACTAAATGGGGTTACTTAATTCAAGAAATTGAAGTGCAGTAATTGCTAAGAAAGAATTGATGAACTATCGGGCCCGCGATCTTCGCGGGCCTTTTTATTTTGGAAGGTCAAAATAAACTGAGTATGAGTCGACAGGCGGTTGTAGTGAAGGTCTCCACCGTGTTCGCGCATGATTTTTTTAGATATCGAAAGACCAAGCCCTGTTCCTTCAGCAGATCCTTTGGTCGAGTAGAATGGATCAAAGATGCTTTCTACGTGGTCCTCATGGATTCCCAGGCCACTGTCAGTCACTGAAATCTCAATTTTCTCCGGTGTGATAACACTTTCAAGCTTGATCCAAGGATTAATGGTTCCGCGAATGGCGTCAGTTGAGTTATTAATCAGGTTTGTGAGCACCTGAACAATCTGGATTCTTCTGGCAAGAATTTTGGTGCTATCCGGAAAACTGCCAATCTTAAAATCAATTTTCTCATCGTTAATCTTTTGGCTTACCAGGTCCTGAACTTCTTCATAGATAGTTGAGAGTTCAAAATATTCAAAGACATCATTTTCTCCGCTTTTTGACATCGTTTTAAAGCTTTTAATAATGCCCTGGATACGTTGAGAATTGCGTTTGATGATTTCAATGTTTTTAAGAGACTTGTCGCTGGTTTGTTCCTGTGAAAGAAGCTCATTGTGAAGAATGCGCAGCCTTCCATCAATAACCATTAAAGGAGAGTTAATTTCGTGAGCGAGCTCGGCACTCATCATTCCCAGAGTTGAAAGGCGAGTTTGAAGGACTAATCTTTCATGCTGAAGATTGATTTTTTTATTCAGGCGGTATTTTACGATCGTGAAATAAATAAGCACCAACTGGATCACTACAAAACAAAGGGTCAGCCCGTAGAAAATATGCAGGTTTCGTTCTTTAACTTTGGAAAAAGCGTGAAGCTTCATGGCCTCATCCACCCAGAGGGAGCTCTCCTCCTCATGCATACTGGTAATGAGGGTTGTTGTCTTTTCAATCACTGCGTGTAAAAGCGCTTTATTTTCCAGAGGACGTTCGTTGGCAAAAATCTGATCATAAAGATCTGTCAGTTCAGTGAACTGTTTTTCAAAAGCATTTGAAACACGCGCTGTTTGATTTAAGCTCTGTTCAGATAAGAGAAGGTGATAGTTAGACTTGGCGCCAAGGACCTGGTCTTCGGCGGTAGAAATCAGCTCAGGGTCTTTATGCTCTAGACCCAGAAGAATATCTGCGCGTGAATGGTTAAGGCCATTAATAGACTTGAGAATAAGCCTCGACTGGAAGTGAGTCCTGAAGGTGTCATCCTGAATGGCCGCATTCTCGCTCGTGCTCTTGTAACCTAAAATGATAAAGACGATAAAAATAATCGTCATGATCAGGTTCAGGAGCACTCCCGTAATGATGGAGTTGCGGTTAAAGTCGTTGAGTTTCATCATTTTTTAGAAAACTCAAGGGACTTCACCTGCCATACCCAATAAACACCGATCTTAAGTAATAAGTCTTTATTAATGATTCCTTCAACTGGAGCAACAATCCTGCCTGGCCCCATACGGTCTACAGTTAAGTAACCCTTGTCATCTTTGTAGCTCATAAAAAGATTGGCACTGGTGATGTCTGCTTTTGGAATGTCGACTTTGTAACCGTCAATGGCCACAACTTTTAAAGTTTTAAAGTCTGGTTTTGCATAGGCCTTTACTAATTCATGTAAGTAAAACCCGTAGAAAACAGTTTTAATATTTTTATTGTAGGGATCGAAAATCGTGACTGATTCAGGCTTTCTAAACGACTCCATGTCTTTAATTGAAATGGCCTTAGGAGCTGAGGGAAGAAGCTCTCCCATAAGATTAATTTTTTGTCTTGGAACTCCGTCTTTGGCAAAAAGAGAAGTGGCGATCGTGAGAGAGGTAAGTAGGACCAGCATTAGTTTTTTCATGAACATCTCCTAAATTGAAGACAACTAATACCCAAAAAAAAGGCTTCCGTAAAAGGAAGCCTTCTTTATTTTAAATTTTTTTAATTTATTATTCGAAAAGGTGAGCGTTTTTCTTAACGCTGTCGCTTATACACATCTGACGCTGCCGACGAAGGCTTCTGGGGAGATCGCGGTG
>CAXHHE010000226.1:0-5939 GCA_964016365.1 uncultured Bacteriovorax sp.
ATGTAAACCTGATTCCCCGCGTGATCAAAAACATTGTGGAAAATTCCATTAAATATACCGTGACGGGAAACACTCTTGAAGTGAATACCTTGGATGATGAGAAATGGGTGTATATCGAAATCAAAGATAATGGGGTGGGAATCCCGGCCGAAGAGCTTTCTAACATTTTTGAGAAGTTTTATCGGATAAAAAATGATGCAAACCATTCAATCAAAGGGACCGGTCTGGGCCTTTATTTGGTAAAATATTTCGTAGAGCTACATGGCGGAACGATCTCCGTCGACTCAATTATCGGCAAAGAAACGAAATTCTTAGTGAAATTAGTCAATCAGTAGTTTATTTCACCATTTAGTAGTAAAATAGATCAAAGGATTTAACTCCAGGAGAAGACAATGCATCGAGTGTTAGTTGTTGATGATGATAAGGTTTTACAGGACTCAGTGAAAGAGGCCCTGCTTTACCATAGCTTTGCTGTTGATGTTGCCAACAACGGGAAAGAAGCACTACACGCAGTCTACAAAGAAAAATACGATCTGGTCGTCATGGACGTGAACATGCCAGAGATGGACGGTATTTCAGCATTAACTGAAATCAAAAAAGTCGATCCATCAGTCATCGTTATCATCCTGACAGCTTATTCAAACGTCGGCGACGCCGTTAAAGTTGTTAAGGAAGGTGCTTATAACTATCTTGAAAAACCAATCTCATCAGAGAATCTGGTTGCCCTTATTAAGCGCGCTCTAAAAGCACGCTCACTTGTTGAAACATCAATGTTCTCATCTCCAAGACTTTCTCTTGGTGGTGATGATCAATTCGTTGGTGAATCACATGTTATGCAAAAAGTTTTTAACGTTATCGACAAGCTGGCCAAAGTTAATACGCCGGTATTGATTCGTGGAGAATCAGGAACAGGTAAAGAGCTTGTTGCCCGCGCGATTCACTTTAACGGTCCAAGAAAAGACGCTAAGTTCGTAACGATCAACTTAGCTGCAGTTCCTGAAAACTTAATTGAATCAGAACTATTCGGTCACGAAAAAGGGGCCTTCACTGGAGCTTCTGAAAGAAAGCTTGGTAAATTCCAATTCGCTGACGGAGGAACGCTGTTCCTGGATGAAATCGGGGATATCAGTCCTACAATGCAGGTTAAGCTTCTGCGTGTTCTTCAGGAAAAAACATTTACTCCAATCGGATCTAACCGCGATATCAAAGTTGATGTACGCGTGATTGCAGCTTCACATAAGCCGTTTGAAAAAATGATTGCAGACGGGACATTCCGCGAAGACTTGTTCTACCGCTTAAATGTTCTTCCAGTTTATCTTCCACCATTAAGAGAAAGAAAATCGGATATCCCTTTCCTTGTTGATTACTACATCAAGTACTTCAACAACGTTCACGGACTGAATATCAAAGGTGCAAGTGAAGAAGCTAAAAACTTACTTGTAAACTTCTCATGGCCAGGAAATATCAGAGAGCTAAGAAACGTTATTGAACATGCGTTCATTATCGAATCTTCTGATATGATCCAGGCGCCATCGCTTCCATCAAGCTTGAAAATGACGTCTCCAACGAAAGTTCCGGAGCCGGAAGATAACTCAGACATGATGATTGACGTTGAAGGCATCCAGGATTCAATCTTCGATATGAAGAGTGATGAAGTGGACCGCGAGCCTGAGAGTTTCTCGTTTAACAGTGTCCTCGTTTCAAAAGAAATGGTAATGGATTTCCAGGTGGCCAAAGATCTTTTTGAAAAAGAATTTATTATCTGGGCCCTAAAACAAAATAAAGGGAAGATTAATCAGACGGCACTAAAAGCGAACATTCCTAAGAAGACGCTTTTAAGAAAAATTGAAAAATACGAAATTCACGCAAAAGATTACGTTAACGGATAAGTTGTTCTCATGAATATGATTTATAAAATGTGTATCCTGATCTCTACGATCATTATTGGAGATCAGGCCACAAAAGCTATCGTCCAGCAAAAGTTCTACCTTGGGGAAACTGTTCCGGTTATTGAAGGGCTTTTCCATTTCACTTACGTGAGAAACCCTGGTGCGGCTTTTGGGATGTTTGGTTATTCGCATGACTTTATCCGAATCCCGCTATTTTTTGGTGTGCCGGTTATTGCCTGCCTTTGGTTGATTTACTTAATTTGGACGACGAGAAACACACATAAGATTCAGTGTCTTGCTTACAGCTTGATTTTTGCTGGTGCAGTTGGAAACCTTATTGACCGCTTTAGCATGAACTACGTTGTGGATTTCCTGGATTTCTTTTACAAAACTCATCACTTTCCGGCGTTTAATATTGCCGACAGTTCAATTACCATTGCCGCGTTTCTTTTAATTTACGAAACATTTTTTGCGGCCAAAAAGACAGACGACAGTGTTACCCGTACTGTTTGAATCTAGCTTCTTTACACTCTATGCTTACCCCTTATTTATGGGGTTGGCATGGGGGATTGGTTTTTATCTCACCCGCTATTTATTGGAAAAACACCAATTAGATTCGGCCCCTTTGTTGAAACTCTTTGCCGGAGTGTTTATCACTTCATGGATTGGGGCAAAGGTTTTTTTTCTCGCAGTCTCTAGCGGAAACAAAGTCTATCAATACATCGCTAATGACAACTTCTGGTTAGGTGTAGGATTTTTTTTTTACGGCGGATTGATTTTTGGACTGCTTTTTTATTTCATCTACTCATTGTGGTTAAAACAATTTCCGTTCGAACAAAGCAAATACCTTGTTCCGGGACTGGTTTTTGGTCATGCGGTTGGACGCGTAGGCTGCTTTTTTACTGGATGCTGTTATGGAACTCAGTGTGATCTTCCCTGGGCCGTGCATATGCATGGTGAGTGGATTCACCCGGTGCAGTTGTATGAAGCTTTCGGGCTTTTTGCCATCGGATACATGACATTGAAATGGGTTGACCAGAAAAAGGATAACCTTTTTATTGTGACCCGCTACCTTTTGATTTATTCACTACTGAGATTTGTGGTGGAATTCTTTCGCGGAGATCTCATCCGCGGCGTCTATTGGTATCACCTTTCGACGTCGCAGATAATCTCGCTTGCTTTATTCTTTGCCTCGCTGGCAACAGTCTGTTACCAGACTATGAAGCGCGGCCATTAATGATATAAGTTAATTCAGCTGTTACTTCACCCAGGTCATTGGCCTCTTTTGTCAGAGACTCGGCGTGCTCGACGTTGCTCTTTGCAGATTGAGCGTTTTGCTGAGTCAGAAGATCCAGGTCTGTTACTGCTTTGGTGATTTCTTCAACCGCAATATTTTGTTCTTTGAAAGCAACGAATGTTTCACCAACCATCGAGTTGATTGTTTCAGAATCATTAACAATCAGGTCAAAAGTCTTAGAGCAGTCTTCCGCAATCCCAAAACCGTGGTTTAAGTTTTTCACCGAAGCATCCATTAGTGGAGCGATATTGGCCTTGGTCTTCGTTACAATTTCTTGAACTCGGCTGGTCGACTTAGAAAGAATTTGTGAAATTTCTTCTGAAGCTTTACCCGACATTGCGGCAAGATTACCGACTTCTTCAGCAACAACCGCAAACCCTTTTCCGTTTTCTCCTGCTCTTGCCGCCTCAACTGAAGCGTTAAAAGAAAGAAGTTTTGTCTGGAAAACGATATCATTAATGATCTTCGTTTTATCAGAGATCTCATGGATTAGGTTGACGATATTGGCGATATCGTTATTACTGATCTCCACCTGTTGATTGATGTTTTTGTTGTTTTCGTTGATGGTGTTTAAACTTTCCATCATTTCCTGTAAAGATTTTTTCCCTACGTTAACGTTGCTCTTACTTGTCTGAGCAATCGTTTGAAGAGTCGCCATATTGTCTGAACTCTTTTTAATCATGCTGGAAATCTCTTCAAGACTGGCAGAGGTCTGCTGAAGGGCAGCCGCTGACGTATCTGTTCTACTTGAAACTTCTAAGCTTGAAGCATTGATACTTGTTGAAGAGTCTCTGAAAGTCTGGGCCCCATGATTGATTTTGCTGGAAACAGTAATAAGTGTTTTTGTTAGATAACCAGAAAAAAGTGTAACAAGAACAATAGCAACTGCGAGAACTGAAGCCAGAACTGTCCATACCTTAATAGTGACCGCACGAACTTCGGCCACTACGTCATCTACATACACACCTGTACCAATAACCCATCCCCATGGCTCAAAGCCTTTTACATAGGAGATTTTTGGCACGGGAACAGTTTCACCTGGCCTTTCCCAGTAGTATTTCAGGTATCCAGCTTTATCTTTTTTTACGATTTCCGTCATATCAACGAAAAGAAGTTTTCCGTTGGCATCTTTTTTCTCGCTCAGGTTTTGATTAATAAGTTTTTCGTTAATCGGGTGCATGACCATCGTTGGTGTCATGTCGTTGATCCAGAAATACTCTTTCTCATTATAACGAAGTGCCTTGATTGCTTTAAGTGACTCTTCCTTGGCCACAGCTTCTGTGATCTTATTGTCTTTAAAGTCCTGATAAAATTTCGAAATCGTTCCAATCGCCAACTCTACGGCGTAGCGAGTGTTTTCTTTTTTTCCCTCATAGATTTTATCTTCAAATGTAGGAAGAATAAAAAACTGTACAAGAATGCACACAGGAAAAAGAAGAAAGGCGATTAAAGAAAAGATACGGAAACGAATACTTTTTGATCTCATCCAATTAAAAAGAAACATCTTGAACTCCGTAGGGATAAAACGTTTTTAAAATCTGATCAAAGTCATATCGGGGGAAAATTTGGATAGCTAAATTTAAGTTTATCTAAAGAAAGTGCTCAAAGTTGGCGGTTGTTAGTCTACTATGTTTCCAATGAGAAATGGAAATCCCATAAGTTAGATATTAATTAGGTGGAGAAAAGTGCCAATGTTATAATTATTCATCAAATTAAGTACAATGGTTGTAGTACCATTCCGGAAGGAATAGATGGAGCCCCTGTTATGACTAAGTACATTTCGCTTTGGTTGATTGTGTTAGCAACTGCTTTTTCTGCAACGGCTGCGGATGTGGAAAAAGAAACGCTAGATTATTTAACTAAAAAAACAATTGATGATTTTCATAAAGGTATCGAAAACTACAATACGAGTAAAGATGTCGACGTGCCTGTCATTAAAAAAGTGAAAGCACAGGTTTATCAATTTAAGGCAAAAACAAACATCGTTCATTTTTCAATTGTTAATTACCTTAACGATCAGATCTATATTAACAACCGCTTGGTCACAAAGAGTACGTTTGGGCTTCCGAAAACCACTTCTTGGTTTGATCGCTTGATTACTCCTGCTCATGCAGAAGAAGGCAATTTGGATGCTGAAAGTACAAAAATTATTCTTACGGCCTTAGGGGGGGATTATCCCGTAATCTAGAAGAAGTAGGGATGATTTGTTTTGCTGGCTGCCAGAAAGAAATCCGAGAAAAGAATTTAAAGAAAATTATCGCAACACTTGATCGCGAAAATAATGAATGCGCAGAGGCCGCAGAGGCCCAAGAAGATACCATCAATAAATTCTCCAGTTATAAAATGGTTTCAATGCTCCACTCGACATTTAATCCTGAATTTCAGTCAGTGAAAAATCTTTTCCAGAAAGTGGCCGAAGCCAATAGAAAATCAGTAAACGCCTTTATGGAAAACAAACTGGCAATTGAGAAGAACTATCAGTCCTGCGTAGGGATTATGACAGCGGGAACAGTGGCCGATGGGTCTTACGATAGTATGAGTCGCGGGATTGCTGTTTTAAAGGCCGGTGGAGTGGCGAGTATGGCGATGGAAAACGCTATTGAACAGGCAAAGAGCATCTGTGTGAAGATGGATTCATTAAAAAGTTGTCTTCTAACAGTAAAAAAGAACCTGGCTTCAATCAATAACATCAAACGCGCAGAAAAAAGACTGTCTCTTATACACATCTCCGAGCCCACGAGACGCTCAGTTAT
>CAXHHE010000227.1:0-5861 GCA_964016365.1 uncultured Bacteriovorax sp.
AGATAACTGAGCGTCTCGTGGGCTCGGAGATGTGTATAAGAGACAGTGATGAAAGAGGTAGAGAACTTAAAGAATGCAGCACCATATCTGCAGAGTTTTAAATTTCCACTGGATCATCTGGGGCTGCGTGCTGAATACGAAAAATTTAAAGGGATGAATACGAAGGAAGCCAGAGCGAAGGCCAATTCGATTTATCTTTACCGCCGTATTGTTCAGGATGGGTCTTATGATGAAAACCTGACTCGCAATGATTCTGTGATCCGAGCAGGATTTGATACGCTTTATCTTTCACTCAATAAAGACAAAAACCGTACATTTTTAACCGATAATGAAAGAGCAGACTTTAAGTATGTTCTGACTAATTTTAAGATACTTTTGGATTTAGGCAAAGAAACGCTAATGTCTCGTTATGATGAATGGGCGTCAAGAACAGAGCGCAGTTTAACTTTTTATCAAGACCTGGCAGATGGAAAGAAAATTAAAACTGATGGTGCGGTAAGTGCTGCAGATGTGGCCACGGTTTTAGAAGACAGGGCACGTTCGTTATATAACTTAAAAGAATTCGTGCTGAAGAAAGAAGCCGAAGCTTATACCTACTGGTCAAAAAAATCAGAACTGTTTCAGTACCTTTATGCCATAGAGACAATTCTTTATGCTGAAGTTGGGCGCATTGATGCTCCGGATGCACTAGAGAGAAGAGATGTGGCCCAGGTTGTGATCAATCGTTTTTCTCATCCTGTTTATAGTGAACTCACTGCAGCTGATTCGATTTTTGATTACCTTCCAAAAGAGACGAAAACGAAAGATAACAAGTGGCTCAATGTTCTCTTTAAAGAAGGCGAGTTTTCGTTTACTTATTTTTACATTCCAGGAAACCTGCATATCTATTGCCCGGACATGACAAAAGTAGGGCAGTTTTTAAGAAGAGAGAACGTGCGTATTGCTCTTGAACTGTTAAATAACCCTCGCAAAAACTTTCCGGCCCTTCGTTATTTTTCGCGCATGAGTATGTATGGCCGTATTGAAATGGACTCTCTGTGGGACGGCTATAAACCTCTGGGAGAAGTGCCTGGTAAACTTACCCGCAATACTAAAAAGCTCGCGGAACTCTTCAAGCAGGACCGCTATAAATTCCTTTATGACTTCACTGTGGCCGATAAGAAAAAGACTTATTTGGTGGTGGAAATCCAGGGAAGGCCGTATGTGGTCGACTTTAGTAACCCTAAACAGGTTTATTACTACCGTAACCCTAATCAATTTCGTTATTTTGCGCCCGTAAAATAGTTGCTCATCGCCAAAAGCGGGTGTATATTCCCACGAAATACACTAGAGTATTATTTATTTAGGTAGAATTTATTTACCTGTAATTTGCGGAGAAACGTTTATGTTAAAAGATTACATCTTTACATCTGAGTCTGTTACTGAAGGTCACCCGGATAAAATCGCTGACCAAATCTCTGATGCGGTATTGGATGCAATGCTTGCTCAAGACCCAAAATCACGTGTTGCGTGTGAAACTCTAATCACTACTGGTCTAGTTGTTCTAGCTGGTGAAGTTACAACAAACGCTAACGTTGATTTCCAAAAAATCGTAAGAAACACTGTTGCGAACATCGGATACGATGATTCAAGAAAAGGGTTCGACGCTCACACTTGTGGTGTGACTGTTGCTCTTGGAAAGCAGTCTCAAGATATCGCTCAAGGTGTTAACGAAAACGAAGGAACTTACCTTGAACAAGGTGCTGGTGACCAAGGTCTAATGTTTGGTTACGCAGTTAATGAAACAGCATCGTTCATGCCATTAACAATCGATCTATCTCACAATCTAGCTCGCAGACTTGCTGAAGTTAGAAAAAATGGAACTCTTCCTCTTCTACGTGCTGACGGGAAAACTCAAGTTTCTGCTCAATACGTAAATGGAAAAGTAGCTCGTCTAGATGCTATCGTTGTTTCTACTCAGCACGCTGAAGAAATGACTTTAAAGCAAATCGAAGAAGGTGTTAGAGCTGAAGTCATCAACAAAGTTGTTCCAGCTAACCTAATCGATAACAACACTAAAATCTTCATCAACCCAACTGGTCGTTTCGTCATCGGTGGACCAATGGGAGACTGTGGTCTTACAGGAAGAAAAATCATCGTAGATACTTACGGTGGACACGGAGCTCACGGTGGTGGAGCTTTCTCTGGTAAAGATCCTTCAAAAGTTGACCGTTCAGCTGCATACGCTGCTCGCCACGTTGCTAAACACATTGTTGCTGCAGGTCTTGCTGAAAGAGCTCTAGTACAAGTTGCCTACGCAATTGGTGTTGCTAAGCCAGTTTCTTTCCTTGTTGATACATTCGGAACAGAAAAAGTTGATATGAACAAGCTAAACGCAGTTATCAACGAAATGTTCGATATGAGACCAAAGGCTATCATCCAAAGACTAGATCTTCTAAGACCGATCTACTCTCAGACAGCTGCTTACGGTCACTTTGGCCGCGATCTATTCCCATGGGAAAAACTAGACCGTCTAGAAGAATTAAAATCACACTTCTAATTTCTGATAAAAGGCCCTCGAAAGAGGGCTTTTTTTTTATCTAAATTATTGAATAAACTTTAGAGGGGCAACGCTTCCCCCCTTGCTCCTTAAACAATCCAATGGCAACATTTTAGAGATGAATAAATTCTTATTATTCACATTCATACTTTCTTTTTCGGCCCACGCAGAGAATTCGCGCTCTCCAGCTGTGCTTGATGGCTCATGTAACCTGGACATTCCGACGACCTATAAAGTTGTGATTAACGGCAAAGAAGTTGTTAAGGAAAAGGATGCAATGGAAGTTCAAAAAGAGCAGTGTAAAGAAGTGAAGAAGTGCATGAACTCCGCTGAAGAAGAGGAAATGGAAGAGTTAAAAAGTCTGGAAGCGGTTGCGTGTAGTAATACTCTTTCGGCCGTCACAACAAAAACTCCAGGTCCAGTGGTTGATAAAAACTTCGATGGAAAGAGAAAGGCTAAGCCAAACACTGAGCTGGAAAACACTCGCCCAGAAGCGCCTAAGACTGAGACAGTAACCAGATGAGGCAGCTTCTTTGAATATCTTCGACATCGTTCTTTTTACTTGTAAATATATTCCATTTTGGGCCGTGCCTTGCGGACTCATCAGCTTACACTTTGCTTATACATTTTGGTTGAAGGACTACCGAGACATTGCGTACTTTTGGGTAGGAATAACCTTATTTTGTCTTACAGCTATCGCGGTTTATTTTGCGATGGGTGGACCAGATGGAATAACAAAGAATTTAACTCAAGCTTTTAGCTAGTTAGCCTATCTTATCAAATCAGTCGGAAATTGTTGCCCCGTTTAAAATTGGATGTTGAGAAATTGACACTGACTCCATTTCATTGCTAGCATTTTTCTACGAGGTCAAATGGATTGACCTTTTTGGTAAAGCTTTAATTTCATAATTTCTTTCAAGGACGCGAAGAGTGAATGATTTTCAATTTCTCCATACTTCTTACGAACAAGATCCCACGAGGGATCAAAAGGGGTCTGGACTGACAAATCAAATGAAGCTCCCGGATATTTATCTGGTCGAAGATGATCGCGTTTTAGGAACGACGATTAAGAAATACCTGGAAAGAAAACTCAATCTCAATGTTCACTTTTTCATTACTCCCACTGAATGCCTTTTAGAACTCGATAAAAAAATCAAAGCAGAAACTGTTGTTAATCAAAGGCCATTTTGCCTGATCACCGACATTAGCTTCGAAGCTGGTGGCTCGGATGGACTTCTTCTTATCGATCTATTAAAAGAGCGTGGACACCACTTTGTTTCAATCGTTATGACGGGCTTTGCTTCAATTGAAACGGCCATCAATGCGACTAAAAAAGGGGTCTTCCACTATTTAACAAAACCTTTCGAGCTAGATGTCCTAAGCGACCTGGTGACAAAGGCCTTCACTAAAAAATTAAACGTTCCTGCTTCTGCATTTGCAGCCGCAGAAACGATGGCCCAGAAGTCGGTTGTCACGCAGTCGACTCAAGCGCCTCACTTGTTCCAATCAAAGTTTAAGATCGAAGCTCCAGGCCCGGACGATATTTTCTGTGGCATGGTTGGGCGCTCTAAGCAGATGAAGCAGGTTTTTGAACGCATTAAAAAAGTAGCAGCGAGTGATTCGACTGTTTTTATCTCTGGGCCATCGGGAACAGGGAAAGAATTAGTGGCGAATGCTCTTCATAATCTTTCTCCAAGAAAAGCGCACAACATGGTTTCAGTAAACTGTGGTGCCATTCCTTCGGAGCTTTTAGAAAGTGAATTGTTTGGACATGAAAAGGGAGCCTTTACTGGTGCGATCTCTTCTCGCAAGGGACGTTTTGAAATGGCCCACAGAGGAACGATCTTCCTGGATGAAATCGGGGATATGCCGCTTCTTCTTCAGGTAAAACTTCTTCGCGTGCTTCAAAACAGAGTGATCGAGAGAGTTGGGTCAACTGAAACAACTGAAATCGATGTTCGTATCATCACTGCGACTCACAGAAATCTTGAAGACTCTGTCTCTGAAGGAAATTTCAGAGAAGATTTATACTACCGATTAAATGTTATCCCGATTAAGATCCCGGCACTATGTGAGCGTCGCGAAGATATCCCGCTAATGATTTCGTACTTCCTGTCGAAATTCGTAAGTGCGGATGGAAGAAACAATATTGAGTTTGATGATGAAACACTAGAGCTTCTTATCGGGTACGACTGGCCAGGAAACGTTCGTGAACTGGAAAACCTCATTGAAAGATTAGTCATTTTAAAAGGTGGAAACCAGATTAAGGTTTCAGACCTTCCAGCAAAATTCTTAAAGACGTCTCCACAAAACGTCGAAGCCTATAAAAATATTATTTCTTTACCAGACGAGGGAGTTGACCTTAAGCAGCTTCTTTCAGACATCGAGGACTCGCTCATTAACCAGGCCCTTGAAGTAACTGGTGGAAATAAAAATCAAGCTTCTAAACTTCTTTCAATGAACCGCACGACGTTAATTGAAAAGATGAAAAAGAAAGGGTTTCTTCAACTCAATTAGTTAATGAAATCTTAACGATTTCTTCACACTCATCCTCATTATTTTAAGTTATAAGTCCTCCAACAAAAAATTGGAGGATTTATGAAACTAATCGCTTTTTTATTAGCTATGCCAGCTCTTGCATTCGGAACAACTTGTTACAAAGCAGAAACTGCTACTCCATACAAAGTGCCAAGCGTACTTTGTCTTGAATCAATCGTAGATGGAACAACTTACAATCAACTAGATGTTGTAAGCCTAGATGGAAGCTTTCCAGCTGCTCTAAAAATCACGGAAACTAGCCGTCACAACGAAGACAGACTTAACTTTAAGGCAGAAGCTGTTCTTGTTGATATTTGGGAGTCAGGATGTGGAGACGGGATCTCTGCAAAGCTTAACGTTAAAGGACAACTTGCCTACGGTGAAATCAGTGCAGAATCTTTAGCTGTATCTGTAGACACTGAAGTGACAAACGATACATGTCACTCACACCCATGGTCAGAAACAATCAATTACAAACTAGTAAAATAGTTAAACAAAAAAAGGCCGCTTATAGCGGCCTTTTTTATTTCGTCAGAGTTTTTTATTAAAGAGAAGCTTTCCAGGCCTTAAGTTCTTCAACCAACTTAGCAGAAACTCTTTCGCCTTTTCCAATCGGTGGCATCGGGCGGTTCATTTCTTCGAAAGCATCAGTCATGCGATAGAGGATTTTATCGTAGTTTTCAACGATAACTTCTTTCGAAGTTAAATCCATTCGGCGTTTGTTGTTTGGGTTGTGACCTGTCTCTTATACACATCTGACGCTGCCGACGAAGGCTTCTGTGTA
>CAXHHE010000228.1:0-5859 GCA_964016365.1 uncultured Bacteriovorax sp.
GATAACTGAGCGTCTCGTGGGCTCGGAGATGTGTATAAGAGACAGATATCAACCAGACCGTTTTCTCCCGTTGATAGATCGGCCTTCTCGTCAGATTTTTCAGCAGAAGGTGCGGCCTTGATTGCTTCTACCTTATCTAGTTGGTAAGCAATTTCAGTTGTTGGTTTTAAGTCTTTATAAAGAATAATGCGCGTGTGTGAGCTATAAGAAATCGTTGTGATTGGACCATCTTGGAATAAGGCCTCTTCACTTCCCATGTAAGTTGTCTTTCCATCAAGGCTCGTTGAAAGAGCTTCAAAGGAGTGGTTGTCGCGCGAGCCATAAAGTTTATCCGTGTGCTCTTTTCTTGGAAGAAGGAATTTTTCAGGAATAGAAACCATTCCCTGGAAATCGCCCATGCGGTTAAAGCGGTAAAGTTCAGGAGGTGTTGGTTTCGTGCGGTTGATGGCGCCTTCTGAGCTGATTAAAACATCATTTCCGTAAAGAGCGATCCCTTCAAAATCGGCTTCGCCCTTCTTGAAAAAATTGCCGGCCTTATTTTTTAATCTGACAACGACGGCAGGTTTAACTGAAAAAGATTTCTCATTTAAGGTAATATCGAATTCGTAAAAGCGCGTCTCATTGACGAGAGATTTATCGTCGCTTACCGCCAGCATGCGCTTTTTATTTTTGTCGTAGGTGATACCGGAAAGACCACCTATTTCAGTTTTCGCAAACATCTCTCCAGTGGGAAAAGTCACGTCTCCGATAAAGCGAAGTTTATCGGCAGCATAGGAGTAGTTGAGAGTTGTAATAAGAGAAAACGCCAGGAGAGTTCTAACTGTTTTAGTCACATTATGTCCTTGTGGTAAGCCCTAATATAGCGGTAAAATATTAACCACAAATACCTTCTACGACAAAGAGTTTATATGCGAAAAATCACTCTCAAATCTTCATTACTTTTGTGTTTTTTATTTATTAGCAAAAACACTCATGCAGGTGTTCAGGAAGATTTTCAGAAAATCATTAAGAAACATCACTTCGCTGAGTCAACTCTTGGTATATATGTCGAAGATGATGGAAAGAAAGTTGTCGATATTAACGCTGGAAAGTTAATGGTTCCAGCTTCACTGACAAAAGTTGTAACGGGAGGAGCGATTCTTACCAAGCTTCCACTTAATATTAAATTTGTCACTGAGTTATGGAGCAAAGCACCTATTGAAGGTGAGAGTCTGAAAGGGGCCCTTTGTATTAAAGGCGGAGGAGACCCATCGTTTGTTTCGGAAAAAATGTGGTATCTGGTCAATGAGTTCACTCGCAGTGGTGTAAAAACAATTGAAGGAGATATCCTGGTTGATGCCAGCCGTTTTGATTCAGAGCTTTTTGATGCTGGAAGAGATTCTGTGCGCGTTGACCGCGCTTACGATGCACCGGTGTCTCCGATTTCTTTTAACTGGAACAGCGTAAACGTTTATATTCGTCCGGGACTAAAAGAAAACGATCCGGCGAGAGTTTTTCTTGATCCGATTAATGACTACCTCGAATTAGAAAATAGAACGAAGACTGTCGCTAAGAGTGGTGTAAAGACAATTGATGTCTCACGCGTAAAAATGGGGTTAAGAGACAAGATCATTGTCACTGGAAGCATTTCTCAAAATGCCGGTGAAGCAGTTGTGTATAAGAGTATTTCCAATCCAACATTATGGACAGGACATCACTTAAAGCAGTTCCTGCTACAGCGTGGAATTATCGTTAAAGGAAATATCAAAGAAGGCGAGTGCGAAAGCGATTCAAAAGTTCTGGCAAAAGTGGATTCAAAATACCTTAACGAAATGACCAGCGATATGCTTAAGTTCTCAAACAACTTCGTCGCGGAGATGCTGGCTAAAAACCTGGCGGCCGAAGAAATCACTAAAGGAAAAGGCGCTTCAATGAAAGATGGCATTGAAAGCATCAAGACTTATTTAGACAAGCTGGGTCTGAATAGAAAAGATTATGTGTTAGAAAATGTCTCAGGCCTAACTCGCGATAATCGTTTTACAGCAAAACAGCTGGCCTTAGTTTTAACGAGTATTAAAAACGACTTCCTGATCTTCCCTGAATTTCTTTCAGGACTTCCTATTGCCGGAGTCGATGGCACGATGAAGAACCGACTTAAGACGCAGGACTTTAGTTTAGTGCGTGCGAAGACTGGTTATCTTGACGGAGTGGTCGGACTTGCAGGATATGTAGGAAGAAAAGATAATTCCCCTTTGATCTTTGTTTTTATGTTTAATGGTGGATTCGATCAAGGCCTGGCGGCCAGACCGCTCTTTGATGCCCTCATTTCTGAGCTTTTTAAATTATAGGTAAATACGTATGTCATTAGCACAAAAAAGAACGCAGACACTCTCGCGTGACGAATTAAAAAATGTTTTAGCTGTTGCCCGTGGAGAGCAAGCGGCGGATTTAATTATTAAGAATGTAAAAATTCTCGACCTGATCAATGGATCAACGTTTGATTCTGCGATTGCCATTGTGGGAAAAACGATTGCAGGTATCGGGTTAGAGTATTTAGATAACGATGTCCCAAAAGCGAAACGATATTTAGATGCAGAAGGGGCAGTGGCCGTTCCTGGCTTTATTGATGGTCACTTGCATATTGAATCTTCAATGATGAACCCATTTGAATTTGAGCGCATGACTCTTCCGATTGGAACGACGACGGCCATCTGTGATCCACATGAAATCACCAATGTTATGGGCGACAAAGGATACTCGTGGTTTTTGCGTTCATCAGAACTAATGCACCAGAATCTTTTCGTGCAAACCTCTTCATGTGTTCCCGCCCTTCCGGGGTTTGAGAGTAATGGGGGAGAGTTTAAACTAGAAGAGATGCTCAAATACAAACAGCACCCTAACGTTTTAGGTCTCGCTGAGATGATGAACTTCCCTGGCGTCATCAATGCCAACGATGCTGTTCTTGATAAGATTGAAGCTTATTCAGACTACAACCTCGATGGGCACTCGCCACTTGTTCGCGGGAAAGCGCTAAACGCCTATATCGCAGCAGGTATTCAAAACTGTCACGAGACAGTGACAAAAGAAGAAGGTTTTGAAAAACTACAAAAGGGAATGGCACTGATTATTCGCGAAGGCTCAGTTGCTAAAAACATCAAAACTCTTGCTCCACTAGTAAGTGAATTCAATTCAACTCAGTGTCTTCTGTGTACCGACGACAGAAATCCATACGAAATCCTGGAAGAAGGGCACATCAACTACCTGATCAAAAAAATGATCAACGAAATGAAGATGGAGCCGCATATTGCTTACCGCCTGTCTTCTTATTCAGCGGCAAAACACTTTGGATTAAAAAGACTGGGGTTAATCGCTCCGGGAAAACAAGCCGATATCGTTTTATTAAATGACGTCCGCTCAGTTGATATTAAGGACGTACTAATTGCTGGAAAGAGAGTGGCGGAGTTAAAGCTCGATGATTCAATCAATGAGAAGTTAACTAAGTCTCTTCCACCTTTAGAAAATACGATTAAGAGAAAGCCGCTTAAAGAAAGCGATTTTGATTACAATTTAAAGGCCGGCAAATATAACGTGATTGAAATTGTCAAAGACGAAATTATCACGAACCACTTAGTCGTAAATTACGATGGAAAGAAATTCGATCAAGACGACATTCTTTTTATGGCCAACATCGAACGCTATGGTTCTGAGCTAAAACCTGCTCTAGGTCTAGTGAAAGGGACGGGATTAAAAAGAGGTGCGATTGCTGCTTCTGTCGCTCATGACTCACACAACTTAATGGTGATTGGTGCTTCTCTGGAAGATATGGTGACAGCAGTTAACGCTCTTATCGCTTCAGGTGGAGGATTGTGTGTGGCCCAGGATAAAAAGGTCACAGGGATTTTAGAACTTCCGCTAGCAGGCCTACTGAGTTTAAAAACAGGAGGAGAACTCTTCCATGATATTAAAAAGCTAAAGAGTGCCTATAAAGAGTGTGGAGTGATCCTGGATGAACCATTTATCCAAATGGCCTTTCTTGCTCTGCCGGTCATTCCAAAACTAAAACTAACTGACCGCGGTTTATTTGATGTCACGACATTCTCGTATATTTCACTCGAGGCTAAATGAACTGGTACGTCTACGTCATCTTGACCACTAAAGGAAAACTCTACACAGGAATTTCCACTGATCCGGAAAGGCGCTTTGTTGAACATCTTTGTGATGTGAAAAAGGGCGCCAAGTACTTCAGGACTGATTCACCAGTTATGATTGTGCACCTCGAAGAATTTGACACAATGTCAGAAGCATTAAAAAGAGAAATCGCTATCAAAAAATGGCCTGCAAGCAAGAAGCGTGGCCTAATCCCATCAGAGATTAACTAATATCACTAAATAAAAAATTCCCATCGTGTTTTTTATCTATAAACTCTTTAGGTAATAATAAGAAAGGGATTTTTTATGATTATCTTTAAAAAGACAATTCTCGCTCTTACCGGACTTTTCATTTGCATTTTCTTAATTGCTCATCTCGGAGCAAATTTCCTTCTTCTTTTGCCAGAAGAGCAGGCACGTGTGATGTATAACAATTACTCTGCGGCCTTAAGAGGAAATGTTTTCATTACAGTGATTGCTTATATTAATTATGCCTGCATTTTATTTCATATCGGTTATGCCATTGCAGTCACTCGCAAAAATAAACTCGCCAGAAACGACCGCTACTTGATCAATCACGCTTCTGAAAACTCTAGCTGGACGTCTCAGAACATGATGCTTCTTGGGGCCATTATTTTTTGTTTCATTGTGATTCATATGGCGAACTTTTGGTTTAAGGTAAAAATCCAAGGGCATCATGAGGACCTTTATCAAATGGTTGTCGATCTATTTAAGGATCCTCTTTACCTCGTTATTTATGTCGTTGCTTCTTTGCCGCTTGGACTGCATCTTTCTCATGGTGTTCAAAGTGCTTTTAAAACACTTGGGCTTTATCATAAAAAATATGTCGGCTGGATGGCCCGTGTTTCTGTCGCATACGCTCTGATTGTCGGCTGTGGTTTTGGCATCATTCCCATCATTCTTTATTTTAGGTAGGTGTTTATGAAATTAAATGCAAAAGTTCCAACTGGTGACTTAAAAGATAAATGGAAAAACTATCAATCTCATTGCCGCTTAATTAATCCTGCCAACAAGAGAAAGCTGGATGTTATTGTTGTTGGCTCTGGACTTGCCGGCGCAGGTGCAGCCGCAACACTGGCCGAGGGTGGTTACAACGTCAAATGTTTTTGCTTCCAGGACACACCAAGAAGAGCGCACTCTATTGCCGCTCAAGGCGGAATTAACGCTGCTAAAAATTATCAAAATGATGGGGACAATACTTGGAGAATGTTTTACGACACTTTAAAAGGTGGAGACTTTCGTTCCCGCGAAGCCAATGTTTATCGCCTGGCAGAGCTTTCAGCACCTTTGATCGACCACTTTACACAACAAGGTGTTCCTTTTGCCCGTGAATATGGTGGAGTCCTCGCCAATCGCAGTTTTGGTGGTGTTCAGGTACAAAGAACATTCTATGCACGCGGACAAACAGGGCAACAGTTGCTTTTGGCAAGTTACTCACAACTATCGAGACAAATTGCTGCTAAAAAAGTTCAGATGTTTTCCCGCCACGAGATACAAGAAATAGTAGTCATTGATGGGAAGGCCCGTGGCGTGATCGTTCGCGATTTAGTCACCGGTGAGTTAAGCCGCCATAGTGCCCATGCAGTTGTTTTGGCCACAGGCGGTTATTCAAAAGTCTTTTTCCTTTCTACATTGGCCATGAATTGCAATGGCAGCGCTATCTGGCTGTCTCTTATACACATCTGACGCTGCCGACGAAGGCTTCTGTGTA
>CAXHHE010000229.1:0-5828 GCA_964016365.1 uncultured Bacteriovorax sp.
CAGAAGCCTTCGTCGGCAGCGTCAGATGTGTATAAGAGACAGGCTCAAGGCGATCCTTCGGCCCTAGGTCAAGGAATTGAAAAGGCATGGAGAGCAATCGTCGATACACTGGCGCGTGCTTTTCACTATGGAAGCATTCCGGTTCCTATGCTTTCGGAGTGTGCGATTGGACTTGGACTTTCAGGTGCTAACAATGTCATCTGGAAAAATGAATTCTATATGCGCAACCCTGGATTTAAAAATATCATCGTCGACACTGATGGCTTCACCACGCTTCTAGGAGCGCACGGTGGAAAACCAGGCTCCATTGTCGCTGTCGGCACTGGAAGTGTTGGCATGGTGATGAATGATAAAAACGAACGCAAAGATGTTTCAGGCTGGGGATTTCCTTCTGGTGATGAGGCCAGCGGTGCCTGGCTTGGTCTGCGCGCTTGTGCCCTTACTCAAAAAACAATTGATGGCAGAAGACCAGCTTCGGCCCTAAGTGATGCCGTTTTAAAATACTGTGGAAGAGAGCCTTCTCAGTTTTTAAACTGGCTTGGAAATGCTGGTCAAAATAGTTTTGCCCAACTCGCGCCTCTCGTTTTTCAAGCAGCTCCTAATGATCAGGACGCCAGAGAGCTTTTAATTGCCGCTGGAAAAGAAATCGAGCAGATGGCAAAAACTCTCGATCCAAAAAATGAGCTTCCACTTTCAATCTGTGGAAGGTTAGGTGAAGCCCTCATTCCTTATTTGCCGGAAGCAACGAGAAAACGCAATCAACCAGCTGTGGGCGATTCAACGATTGGTGCTCTTCTTTTAATTGCTGAGGAAAGATAATGAAAATCATCAAGGCCAATATTATTACTGAGAATGGTCTGACAGAGGCACATCTTTCTTACTCTGATAAAATTGAAAAAATTGAACTTAAATCTTCACCTAATCCTGCTCTTCCTAAACTAGTTTCAGGTTTTATTGACCTGCATGTTCACGGTGGAGGCGGAGCTGATATCATGGAAGCTGGTTCTTCGGCCGAAACGATTTCTCAAACTCATGCGCATTTTGGAACAACTAGTTTTCTAGCGACGACGATGACAGCTCCTTTTAGCGACTTGGAAAAATCTTTTCTCGCTTTAAAAGAAAGTTTTCAAAATAAAAAGAAAAATCACGCCCGCATTCTTGGCGTGCACCTGGAAGGACCTTTTATCAGCGCTGATAAATTAGGTGCTCAGCCTAACTTTACTCGCGAAGCAACTCTAAAAGAAATCAACCATCTCAATAGCATTGTTCCGATTAAAGTCATTACACTGGCACCAGAAGTTTTTAATCATCTGGATTTAATCCCTGAATTAAAAAAAATAGGAATCACAGTTCAGATCGGACACACCAATGGAACTTATGAACAAGGCGTAACGGCACTCAACCAAGGCGCAAAAAGCTTCACTCACCTCTTTAATGCCATGTCGAGTTTTCATCATAGGGCACCTGGAATGGCGGGAGCTGCTCTTGCGCATGCTGAGTACGCTGAACTTATCCCAGATTTAGAACACGTTCATCCTGGAGCTATTAAGGTTGCTCTAAAGGCCATTCCTAACCTTTATTTCGTTACTGATTCAACAGCAGCGACAGGAATGCCAGACGGTGATTACAAACTTGGAAGCCATACTGTTCACAAATGCCTGGGCGGAGTAAGACTTGCTGACGGCACACTTGCAGGAAGCGCTCTCACAATGGATCAGGCCTACAGAAACCTTTTAAGCATTGGTTTAACAGAAGCTCAGATCACTAAAAAACTTTCTGCCATTCCAGCAGAAGTCATCAACATCAATAACCGCGGACAAATTAAGGTCGGTCACTTTGCTGACTTTGTTTTACTAGATAAAGAAAACCGCATCAGTGCTGTCATCATCGAAGGAGATGAATGTGATTTCTAAAATGCGCACAGAGGCCATTGAAGCCGCTGCTGTTGTCGAGAGACAATTTAACGAAAATACCGGACTTTTAAATCACATCACTGAAGAGCTAAGACGTCTTGATCCTTACTCTATCGTGAGCATCGCGCGCGGAAGCTCGGACCACGCTGCTCAATACTTAAACTACCTGGCCATGGCCAAGCTTGGAAAACTTCCGACATCACTTTCAATGTCAATTCTAACTCTTTATCAAACTCAACTTGATGTTAGTAAATCTGTGGGAATCGCCATCTCGCAATCAGGGCAAAGTCCGGACGTTGTAAACCCCCTTAAGTATTTTTCAGAGAATGCCCCAGCAAGTATTGCGCTGGTAAATGATATTACTTCTCCTCTGGCAAGCTCTGCCAAGTGGACGGTTCCCCTGCACGCAGGTGCTGAAAAATCGGTTGCCGCGACAAAAAGCTTTATCGCATCTCTATCTGCTTCAGCTCACTTAGTTGCCAGCTGGAAAAAAGACCAGGATCTTCTGGATGGACTCAAAGCACTTCCCGAAGACCTAAAAGCAGCACAGGCCTGCGATTGGACATCAGCGATTCCAGTTCTAAAAGATGCCAAGAGGATCATGGTTGTCGGAAGAGGTTTTGGCCTTTCTCTGGCGCTGGAAGCTTCATTGAAATTTAAAGAGACTTGTTCAATTCAAGCGGAAGCTTTTAGTGCCGCTGAAATCAAACACGGACCTCAGGCCTTAATTGAGAATGGTTATCCGCTGATCGTTTTTGCCAACAGAGGCCCCGCTCTTCACAGCATGCTCGACCTGGCCGCAGATATGAAGGCCAGAGGTGCCAATGTCATTCTGGCTGCGCCTTCATTTGTTAAAGAAAAGAGTTTAACGATTCATTCAGCGAAATCAGAGGATCTGGATATTCTGAGTGCCGCGCAGTCATTTTATTTGATGATTGAAGAACTTTCGAGAAGCCTTGGACTCAATCCGGATGAACCAAGACACCTCTCGAAAGTCACTAAGACAAATTAATTTTTGATTTCAATTGTTTTCATGTCGGTAGAAGTGTAATCGCTTTTGCCGTCAGAAACTCTTTCAGCAGCAAAATAAATCTGATACTTCCCGTTCTTAACGTTGCCAGTCCTAAAACCTTGGCGCATTTTCTCATTCCAATTCTGAGTATTGCTTCTATAAACTACTTCACCATTTAAGTTGCTGACCACAAAATTGATATTCTTTGGTGGTATCCCAGTTGAACCAGTATTAATAGTTAATGAAAGCTCAATTCTTCCTTGAAGAGGTTTTGATAAATCAATCAAGTCATCTCCCCAGGCAATCGTTACTTCAGAAGGTTTGTTGGCCACATAGACAGAAATAGGAATACTCCTTTGTCCTTCTGAAAGAAGTGTTAGTTCATATTCTCCATCTTGAAGCCCTTTTGTATCAACTGAGCACACTGAGTTTTCCAAGCTGCAGTTTTCAACCATGATATTTTGATGAGCTGATTTTAATTCAATTTGTGCTGGTGTTTCATTTGCATTGGTATAAGCAAATGAAGTTTTCCCATGGATAAAATCCCCTGTTTTTAAATCATTGAAAGCAAGCTTCCTCGATGTCTCACCAACTTCATACTTCCACGTCAGGTTAGCAATCCCCGATGGGTCACTATAAGCAATCCATGCATACCCACTTTCACCCCATTCCTCGCCCCAAGAGTTTTTAATCAGCCATGCTTTCTTTTCATCATCAAATCCAACCAGGGCAACAGCGTGACCTCCAGCCTTTTTTGAAGTGGTCGCTTTATAAATTCCGCCTTTGTAATACAGGAAATCCTCACGAGCATTCATCGTCGTCAGCAGTGGACCTCTTTTTAAGGCCTCTTTAACTTTTTTATCACTTCCACCAAAGCGCGTGCTAGGAGTTGAACTCGATGTGATTTTAATCACACGTTCACTTTGATTTTCGCAATAGTTTTCCAGACACTGCTCGTTTTTCCCAATAGCACCTAACTTATAAGGAGCGCAGGCCAAATCAACAGTCCCACCAGTTTTAAGTTGGTATGTTGCCCATTCCGGCAGCCATCCAACTGAACAACTTCCCTGGCCACAGTCAAAAAGCATCTGCTGAGAAAATTGTGGTTTTAACCATGAAAGTTTGTTGTCGATATTGTACTGACCTTCTAAGACGGCAACAGATGCAAAAGCAACACATGATCCGCAATTACCCTGATTGCTTACAGGCGAAAGCCAGTTCTGTCCGTCGACACTTCTCCAGTCCCATTTTTCTTTGACTGCATTTTCACTGTAAGTAAGAGTTCCTTCAGGCGTAACTAATTTGTTTCCAAAAAGTTTACTTCTTCCTTGTGCATCTAATTTTGAGACCCAAGTTTCACCTCTCGTCCAGGCAAGGCCCGAAGTGCTTGCGACCAGAAGAGATAAAAGTAAAATTGATTTCATAAATACCTGACCATTTTATTAAGTTTAAGATTCATTCTTAACTAAATGATCGCATAAATGTTTTTAAAAATTTTAGACAAATTATTACATTGAAATAAAAAAGGCTCCCGAAGGAGCCTTTTATTATTAAGCATACGGATCAAAATTGTTTTCGAGATTGTTGAGACTGAACTCTTTATCGACATAGAAAGGTGAATAAACGACTTCCAGGATTAATTTATCAGGGCCGTAGAAAAGCACAGAGTAATAGTTGTTATCTCCTGATGGTCCCGCACCTTTAACCGTTTCCATACTATTCTTCTGAATAATCTCGCGGTAAAAGTCATCTACGATTTCTTTTGTTTCAGCGTAGAATGCCAATTGTTTTGGAGACGCAGGTTTTGACTCCATAGCTACTGGATAGATCATGATCTTCATCGTTGCATCCGTATAACTTGTATGATCTGTACGGCTGACGATCTTTTCCCATCCAAGGCTTAAAAGAACTGAGTCATAAAAACGCACGCTTTCTTTGTAGTTTGAAACAGCAAGATTCACATGGGCCATCTTGGTTCTCTTAACTCCCCACTGCCATTTTGGTTTCTCACCATAGCGAAAACAAATCATCGTCAGACCCATTAAAAGAATAGGAACTGATGCCCAGGCATAAAAATACTGAGTGCTTCTTTCCACTTCTAAGGCCTTTAACGTCAGGCGAATTGCAATCGGAATGACAACAACCAGAAGAGTGACAAACCATCCTTCCCAAGTGATCGGAGTCCATCCCCATCCGTAAGTTTTTCTTCTAAACCAAAGTTTATTTTTTCTCATCGTTCTTATCTCTTAATCAGGCCGTCATGAATTCCAAAATAGAATTCGCGTTTAGTATTGTATGAGTTTAGATAAACTCTTCCGCCTTGAATAGAGACGTAAGCGCTATCATTGAAATAACGGTTTAAGCGAGCAGCGGCGTTTCCTTTAAGCTTAAAAACCTGAACCTCTCCTACTTTCTGGAAAGAATTCATTGGAATATTAAAAGTGCACGATCCATAGATTTCGTTGGCGTGATTTCTTAAAGAATCACACTCCATATTGAAACCTTCCTGATCGATATATTTTCTTTGTTCAACTCCTTTCATTGAGGCCCAAAGTTCTCCGGCCTCAAAAGGAGTGATCAAACCATCATCAGCGACACTGATTGAAAGGACGTTTAAGTCTTTAATTAAAACAGCTGAAAAATCCGTCTGAGCGTAAAGACCAGAAGAGAAAACAACTGCTGCTGCGAGGATTAACTTTTTCATTCCACAACCTTGGTATTTTTGCGGGCCTTGCCATCATGGGACCCTAATGTTTGTTTCGGACAGTCTTCCCAGAAATCGCCTAAGGCCTTACGCTTTTCATTGGCCTCTGAGTTTAGCGGGTAAATGATCCTGTTTTCTTTTTTCGGTCTTTCACCACCTGTCTCTTATACACATCTGACGCTGCCGACGAAGGCTTCTG
>CAXHHE010000230.1:0-5809 GCA_964016365.1 uncultured Bacteriovorax sp.
GTCGTTTGCTCCTCAGATTGTAAAAATCAATAATAATTTAAAATTCTTCCCGGTAAGAAAAATGCGCGATGCTGAGTCAATCGCTCTGATCCGCCAGATGAAAAAAGTCACTGCGGGAATGGAGCTTGGGATTCGCAAAGAAGAGCGTTCTACTGAAAATACGGATTCACGTCCGGGAGGATCAGTCTCAACAGAAACAAGAATTGACGAAAATCTAAAAATTGGTGACTCTGTTTTAGTTGGGGGTTACCCTGCCTCAATCGTTGCTGTCCGTGCTGATGGCGCTATTATGGTCAAAAGATCAAGCGGAGAAGTCGTTACGACATCAACATCTGCCATTGCCTACGTGAATGGATGTGTTGATGGCTACTGCGTTGGTGAAAAAATTCTGGATGGTGGCTACGATGCTGTCATTACAGGAGTAAAGAAAAATAAAGAAATCCTGGTTTTCAGGTCTGGATGGTCATACTCTGAACACAGAACATCGGCCACTCTTGGAAAAAAAGAAGGCTGTAATAATGAAAAATTCTGTGTCGGTCAAAGTGTGATCGATAGCTCTGGTTACGCTGTGACAATCACTGGTATTAGAAAAGACAATAAGCTTTTTGTTTTCAACAAAGGCTGGTCTTACTCTGAAGTCCGTGACTCTGGAGTTCTAAGTAAAGTTTCTGGATGTGCCAACCGCAATGTTTGTGTTAAGGACTCTGTTTATCTTCCTAGCGGACATTTAGCAACTGTAACAGGTATCCTAAATGCGACAATGGTGCGAGTGATTGTTTCTGGATGGGCCTACTCAGAACTACGCACTGTAGATTCACTAGGTCTTACAAAATAATTGTTTTATAAACTTTCGAGAGACTGATAGTCATGGAGGACTTTCGCTCTTAAAAGAGGGATTTTCATTCGGCGGTCATAACCCAATAAATGCGCCACTGTTCTTAAGGTCTCCAGTTGTTCAGTCCTATTGCCAAGCGACTCAAACAAACTCAAAAGATAAACAGTATTTTTCGCAAACGTTTCGACGTATTGGAAAATAGTCAGCTTAAAATCCGCAGGTGGATTATAAAACTCACAACCAATGAAATTAATAAAAACGCGGTCAACGTTAGACTGGTTTTCAAATGATCTCACCATGCGCACTTTTGTTTTTAAAATCACGCGCGGGAAATCTTCGACTGAAAGTTGCTTTAATTCGTCTAACGGCATCCCGTGAAAACGGGGGTACTGGATAACGTTTAAAGCAATCGGAAGTGAATTGATTTCGGGAATATGAGGGAGTTCCGATAAAAGAACTCCCCCTTCTGAAATGTTTAAGATGCGTGCTTTGAAAACGTGCTCATCGTCGACATAAAGAGCTTGCGACTTTAATGGGGCACGTAGGTATTTTCTCTGCAGTCTAGGGTCGGCCATTTTTTACTCGATCACCTATAAAAGTTTTGAAGCCACTTCTGAAAGTGGAGATCTCTCACCAACTTTTAGAGTTGTGTGGGCGATGATTTCTTCAGTTTTTAAACGCTCTACTACATAAGCGAGACCGTTGTTAGTTTCGTCTAAGTATGGCGAGTCGATCTGCTGAGGGTCCCCTGTTAAAACGATTTTCGTGCCTTCCCCTGCTCTCGTTACGATTGTTTTGACTTCGTGTGGAGAAAGGTTTTGCGCTTCATCGACAATCAGGTATTGACCAGGAATTGAACGGCCACGGATATAAGTTAACGGTTCAACGTGTAACATTCCTTGATTGATCAGTTCTTCATAAGAAGTTCCGGCCTGTTTTCTATTTTGGTTGAAAAGGAAATCCATGTTGTCGAAGATCGGCTGCATCCAAGGAGCAAGTTTTTCGTTTACGTCCCCTGGTAAAAATCCAAGGTCGCGTCCCATCGGTTGGATTGGACGAGAAACTAATAAACGAGAGTATTTCCCTTGAACGATGGCCTTCTCTAAACCTGCCGCGATAGCTAGAAGAGTCTTTCCAGTTCCGGCCTTACCAACAAGTGAGACAAGTGCCACTTCGTCGTTTAATAGAGCATCAAGAGCAAACTGCTGCTCGATGTTTTTTGGGTAGATTCCCCAAATCCCTTCTCTTAATGAAATCAGAGGGACAATTCCTTTTTTACCACCATGGTATCTTCCCAGAAGTCTTCTTCTTGGGTTGTGGAATTCCTGAAGAATGAAATATTCATTCGGGAAAACTCCCATCTGTTCTTCTTCATCAAATGCAAGGAAGCGGTTAGCTTCATATTCTTTTAATCTTTCGCCAGAAATTTCGTGAACACGTTGACCAGCATAAAGCTCTTCAAGTGTCACATCGACTTGGCCGTAATCTTCGGCCTTGATTCCCAGCATATCTGCTTTAAGGCGAAGGTTGATATCTTTAGTAACCAGGAAAACATCATCACCTTTTTGCTTTAGTGCTAAGGCTGAAGAAAGAATCAGGTTGTCGTTTAATGTAACGTCGATCGGAAGGGCCTTATTATCGACAAAAAGGTCAACGGAGATGATAAGTGTCCCACCGCTTTCAAGCACAACTCCGTCAGCAAGCGAGCCTTGAGATCTCAGGTCATCAATAAAGCGTGAAAAATTTCTGGCATTTCGTCCGTTTTCGTTTTGGTCTTTCTTAAAACGGTCAATCTCTTCGATTACAATAAGAGGAATAAAGACTGTGTTCTTACCGAATTTTCTAAAAGCGCTTGGGTCAAAAAGAAGAATGTTAGTGTCCAGGACAAAAGTCTTTTTCAACAATACCTCCGTGTATTAAAGACAGAGCGAAATGGTCGGTTTTCCCTTATTGGTTATTCGATGTCTCTTGATAAAAATTGTAGAGAATTAGATATCAAAAGAAAAGTCGAAAAGACTTAAATAGACGACGAATCTCTTAGCTTCCTGCTCGCGGAATTTAGAACCCACTTCGACGCCGTAGAATCCGGCAGTGAGTTTAACTGGCCATAACTTAAGTGACCCACCATAAGAAAGATAGCCTTCACTCCAACCAGCGTTGAGCGAAACTAACGGGAGTGAGAGTTCTGTTCCGAAGTGGAATTTGCGTGAAATATCAATGGTGCTCGTCAGAGGACGAATATCAGCAGATAAAGTGTAATCAAAAAGACCAAAGTCCTGCTTGTAGGCCACACCCGTATTAATAGTCATGTCCTGATCAGGGACTTCTCCAATCCCTTCTGTTTTTGTAAAACGAGTTGTCCCGACATCCAAGATAGAAACACCGGCCGTAAAAAGACTGCGTCCTGAAGAGTAAGCGTATTCCGCTCCCAAATCCACACCCCAGGCCTTTCCTTTTGAATAACCAAGAGCTTTTTTAAGATCGTTAATATCTGTGTTGCCCGAGTTAATCTTATTTAAAAGAGTCGTCCCAAAAAGATCGTATTGATCCGCCATCCCCTCGCGCCCGACGTGCTTAACAGCGATCCCGATCGAGAGACGTTTTCCAGAATTGATTTTGGTTTTAGAAGATCTTTTATTAATTCGTGATGAGTAAGCTCCACTTCCAACGTTATAAGCAAAACCAGCGATAAAGCCGCGGTCATAACGATAATCTACATCGAGAATTGGATGAATCGCATTTCTTAAGACCATATTGGTTTTTGAACTGGCAAAGAGATTAAAACCAAACGTGGCCATTTTCAGTCCAGGAAATGTCGAGGCCTGAATAGAAACCGGGTAATTGAGAATTTTATTGGCGATAGCTGCCGGATCACTTTTAGGAAAGTCTTTAAACTTATCCGGGTCATCCATGATATTTGTACCGCCAACATTAAAAGCAAGCGGAGTAAAACTCACTCCCTTATTTCGTCCTAGAGCGGCCGGATTATAAAATAATGTGTACTCGTCATCAGCAATTGCTGTGTAAGCGTCACCCATAAGTTGAGCGCGCGGGCTTCTTCCAATATAACCAACTTCCTGGGCCAATGCGCTCAAAGAAGCAGATGCAATGAATAGAGCTAAAAAACTTTTTTTCATTAGTGGATCAGGCCCTCGAAAATAACAGCGTAATAAGAGGCCAGAGTATCAACTGTAATTGATGAATCTGTTTCACAATTTTTTTGACTTAAGACCGTCGCAGTTGTCCCGATTGCTGGATACAAAGTAACCAGATCATCTTTATACCCTTCAATATCGCTAGTCATATTAGCGATATCATCCAGGTCGCCACCACCGGCATTTGCGATAACACTTGGAAGAACATCGATGATCGCATTTAGCAGAACAACACCCTGACAAAGTCGGGCACGTCTATTAGTGGCCCCTGTCGCTAAATCTGTTGAAGAACTGCTCAATGATGTACAAGCTCCTGTGGCTCCCGTCCCTGCTCCACCAGTTGTGACGTATCCCTGGATTCCGGCCGGAGTTGATGAGTAATCCGTGAAACAACTATTGGTCCCCGAAGTCCCGGCCCCTTTAACACCTGAAGCGCTGGCATTGGCATAAACTTTCATCATCCTACCAGTTTGAACCAGCATCATGTAGGCCAATTGAGCGTTGATATCTCCGGCCGTATTGCCAGAAAAATATTTAAGTCTCTCTGAAGCAGTCGGCTCTGTCGTGGAAGAAATCCCTCCGGCATAAAGCAGAATATCAATCGCCGTTTGCAAGTCTTTAAACTTTGTTTCATTGGCCAGGGCCCCCGATGATGGAGTCGTCGATGTCGAATACGTTGACATCCCTCCCAAGGGAGATGGCGAAGCCGTTTTAGAAATATCGTCAGCAAAAAAAGTGATCGTCGAATAACCTGCTCGGCAGGCATAAGCACTCGATAAGGCCTTCAGGTAATAAGCATTTTTGTTTTGTCTTCCCATCCCTTCCAAAAGATCAATGGCCGGCTGACACTCTTTCCTTGAAAGAAGAATGTTGGCGCTTAAAACAGCGTCCTTCACTTCCTCTTCCGTGCTTTTTCCACACGCCACAAAAAGCGTGCAGGCAAGAATGAAAAGTGAGTTTTTAACGAGAGATTTGAGCATGGTAAAATTCCCCTATCTAAAATTATGCCTTTTTGAGGTATAAGATGATATCAGGGGCAATTTTTGTCGCTCTTATCCGTGCAGGAATTTAACGATTTTCTCGATGGCCTCAGAAAACACTTCTTTATGCAGTACCAGACTTATTCGGGCGGAATTGCTCATCCCAAAATCAGTCCCCGGAACGATCACCACTCCCAAATTATTAAGCATATCTTCGCAAATTTGGATGGCGTAATCCGTGGTGTCTGTTTTGTCCTTTTGGTATTTTTTAAAGACCGGAGTCTGGGTGAAATCGATCATAAAATAAAAAGCAGAAACTGGCTGATACCAGCACTTCATCAAATCATTTTCTCTTAGTTTCTCTCTGATAATCGTCGCATTATCGCGCAGGTGATTTTTAACCGGAGTTAAAAACTGGGCCGAGTTGGCGAAGTTGTAATTCATCATCGCTCTTTGCACCAGCGAGTTTGCACTGCTGGTTAACTGTCCTTGAAGATTCTCAATGCCCTTGCAAATATTTTTTGGGGCCACACAATAACCAATGCGAAGACCTGTTGAAGCGAAGGCCTTCGAAATACCATCGACAATAATGGTGCGCTTTAAAAGTTCAGGTTTCTTCTGGTAAAAATAGGTTGGTTTCGGATCGTAGTAACAAACTTCAAAATAAATTTCATCACTAATGACTGCGATTCCAGGATGCTCGATTAAAAGCTCGGCAAACTCACTCATCCACTCATCAGAGTAATGAACTCCGGCCGGATTATTCGGGCTATTGATAATAATGGCCTTGGTTTTTTCTGAAATGGCCTTCCTGATTTCTGCAAGTGGCGGAGTGAAAA
>CAXHHE010000231.1:0-5778 GCA_964016365.1 uncultured Bacteriovorax sp.
CGACAACTACACAGACGCCTTCGTCGGCAGCGTCAGATGTGTATAAGAGACAGCAGTATAACAAGGTAATGCCACACCATTAGCTGATTGTGACAAATCCACCTCTTCATAGTTAGCACCTGCAATCGCCAGATTCGAATTTGGCTTAATGGTCGTTTGAATCATCGGCTGTTTTGCCGCTATTTGTGTAGTATTCGCTCCCAATGTTAGAGATCTCATTGATTGCAAAATGGTATCAATTTTTTTAATGTTTGCATCTATCTGGCTGATGACATTATCTGTTGCCGATGTTGCAGCAAATGTTAAACCGGCCAGTACTCCCCATGCAATCGCACGTTTTTGTGGGATAAGTAGAAACATATCAATTGATGGCCCAAGTGTCGCTGACGTCGCTAAAAGGAAAGTAACCGCTGCACTTGAAGCAATTCCCATTGCACTAAAAAGTTCAGCATGCGCTGGAGGGAAAATTACATTGAATGCTTTTTCAAAATAAGCAGAGAAATGGGCCTTATTCTTTTCAATAACACTTGCCATCTCTCTAGCATCCATCTTGTTTTGCATGTAGTACTTTTTTAGAATAGGCGGTAAATCCTGCACAGAATTGTTTGCTGTCATAAGCCCGGCACCACCGCTGGTCCCGATATCATTATTTGGAATAAGAGGCTGACAAGCTCCCTGGAGTGATCCGTTAGCCGCTTGAGTGTGCATTGGACAAGACCCGGTCAATGCACTTAATTCTGCTTGAAGAGCTTTTCCTTGAGCAGTCGTTGTCGCTAATCCTTGTGCTGATGGTCCAGAGGCTTGTCTGGCCATTTCATATGTCATTAACGATTGTTGATACTTGGTGATAGCAGCAGTACATGTACCAACTTCACTCATACATTGCGCACCCAGCGGCTGTGTACAAGGCCCGGGACAAGGAGCACTTAACCAAGCTTGGCATTGAGCTGTGACTGCTCCGGAAACTGTAGATAGAGCTGTTCCAATTCCCGATGTACATGTAGTTAACGCCGTCATATCACCGGCGGCCATTGTATAAGCGGCCACACCAGCAGCTGCGAAAGCCGCTGCTGCAGCCATTTGAAGCATTTTTTTTGTGTTTGCAGTTTTCTTTGCTTCTTCATAAGACTTTTTCAATCTCTCTAAAGCTGCAATTTGTTCTTGATTAATGTTTCCGTTTTTATCCCTAGTGATTTCTTGCTCCATGCCTTTCATCACTTCTTTTAATTTAAGATAAGCAAGAACCTCACCTGCAATAAAAGCAGCACCACCGGCAGCTGCAAGCATCACATCCGTTGTCATCTTATAAGTATAAAGTCGTGAGGCGATGGTCCCAACTGCTGTCATGGTCAACGTCCCCATTAAGTCTTTATCCTTAATGGCCTCAGTTTTTACAGTTTCTGCCTGCGCAGACTGAAGAAGTGCCCCTTTATAACTGAAATCAATCAGCATTAAGGAACCGGAAAGAATTGATACCAAACATACTTTGTAAAAAAACTTCAACATACGTGCCTCGATCTTGTTAGAGAGAACTTAGTTTTTAGCTGGTTCTTCCTCAAGAAGTTTTGGGTAACCTGATTTAAAATATCTTCTAGAAATTAATTCAAAAATTGATGGCCCATTCTGGCCGTTGATCTCATCGGTTTTTACATCTAAATGATCCGAGCCTGAAACCATCGGAGCTCCAAGGGCCAGACCGTCACCTGCCGGTGCAGTATCTTTAAACTCAAGTTTTAGTCCTTCTTCTTTTTCTTTTTCACCAGTTGCTTCACCTGCAGCTAAGTTGACAGCATTGCCTTCAAAATTGCCACCCTTACCAGAACCCGAGTCCTTATCATTTTTAGAATCGGCTGAGTTCATTGGAGTTGAGCCAATACTTGCCATGAAACCAGTTGCTGTCATTCCATGCTTTTGCAATTCTTTTTTTAAAGCTGCATTAACTTTATCTTTGAATTTATTTTCTTCTTTACCAGCATCAAATTTTCCATTGGTAATTTTTGTCAGTTTTGCCTGCTGGTTCTTTAATGCTTTGTTGATCGCGTTTTGCTTGTTCCCTAGAGCTTCGGCACTTGTCAGTGTTGAACCACTGATTCCTGATGATCCACTTAAGCTGTCACCAAGACTTACTGACTGAGAAGCAATCCCCTTCAACGAATCAGGTAAATTTGCAAAGCCTGGCATAGAAGATAATTTGTCCGCTAATTTCGCACAATTTTCAGAGCTGTTGCCTGTCATACACGGAGTTTTAGCAGAACCATCTGCAGAGAAAGGCTGAGCACTCTGGATAGAAGGATTGATTGTCTTAATAGCGACAGATTGATTTTGTAAGTTCTGGGCCTTAACCCCTTTGTTTAATTTATTCATGTCGGCCAGAATTGCATCGATTTTCTGGATGTTATCATCAAGCTTCTTAATGATATTATCAGATGATCTTGAAGCCATGTATGAAATTCCAGCAAGGACACCAAAAGCGATCGCTCTGTTCATTGGCACAAACATATACGTATCAACTGAAACTCCCATTGTTCCCAGGATTCCGGAAAAAGCTAAGAGTGTCCCAGCCCCTAAACCAAGCATTGGCAACCAACCAGCCTGAGCTTCTGGAAAAATAAACGATAAGCTTCTCTCTAAGTAGTTTGCGAAAATATTTGTTTTTATCTGAGGTGAATTCACAAAATGCTGAGCCGCTGGCAGTCCTAATATTTTTCCGGCATCAACAATATCACCAGTAATTGGGTTAGGTGAAGACTGCTGATCTTTAATTAGAAGATTAGCTGCCGGTAAACATGCCCCTTGCACACTTTTTGATAGTGTCGTAACAGTTGCCCCAGCGACAATTCCACTACACATATTCATAGGATTTTTTGCTGTCTGCTCATAAGGGAACACCGCTTTATCTTTCATTCCTGATGGTTGCCCAGGAGGCGTTCTGGCCTTAGAGTAGGCCATGAAACTTGCACGATACCCTTCCATTAAAGGCTTACAAGCAGTACAAGCACCAGACTCAGTTGCTCCGACACCGGTCGCCCCCGCAGCAATACACTTATCTAGTGCACCGGAAGCATAATTAAGTGTCTGTAGACAACTTTGAATTGCCCCCTCTTCACTGTAGGCCATATAAGTTGCAGTTAAAGCGGCAGCACCAAAAGCAGCTGCTGCAGCCAATTGCAATGTCTTTTTTGTTTTAGTCGTTTTCTTTGCTTCTTCATAAGATTTTTTTAAATCTTGAAGTCTTTGGATCTGTTCTTCATTGATTGTACCGTCACTCTTTTTTTCCACTTCAACGGTCATGGCATCAATAGTGCCTTTGAACTTGATATTACTCATCACCTCGCCTGCAATGAACGCAACACCACCAGCGGCCGCAATTGTTACGTCAATAGACACAGGCGAATAAGCTTGCCACATCCTTCCTGCAATAAATCCACCGGCAAGCATGGTAATCGAAGCCAACATGTCCGTGTCACTTACTTTCTCAAAAGAGACACTCTTCTTAGCAGTGATGACACCATTAGAATCTGTTGTGACAGTTGCTTTACTTTCAGTCGCAGCCGCAAAAACAACAGAAGATTGAACTGTTAAAAGCGACCAAGAGATCACTGAAATCAACAATGTCTTATAAAGATGCTTTAACATATTCGTACCCACCGATATGGTTCTATAAATCTATTTTACATTATAACCGTATAACGCCTTAAAAGATGGAAGGTAATATTGACCTAAAGCTAAGGATTTCAGTCGGATATATGACTTTCGGGAGGGTCTGATGGTGCCTCTTTTTTGGGGCTTATGGAAGGATTGCCTACTTACAGGCCCCATTAGCTACAGAGAGATTATTTATCGATCAGGGAGAATAACAGAACGACTTTTCGTCAGCCACTTCTTGGCCTTCACACGGTCTTCTTTTTTAGAGTACCCCAACTTTGATCCACGCTTATAAGACGATCTGTTCGGGTCTAGAGCACAGTCCATTTGAAACTTGATCATGGCCTTGAAAACATCAATAAGATTGTCCTCGGCTCCGGCCGTATTTTCAACTCCACGGCGGCTGCACTCTTGAATAAAGAAGTGGATAGACTCCAGAGTTGAAAGGCAGTAATCGGCAGGCTGCTCTTTAATTTCAAAAATAGAAGTATGAGTCGCTGTAAAAGAGATGCGAGGAAGAGACTGGATGTTTTTAGATTCTCTCATCATCTTTTTAGCGCAAGGCCAGGTGCCATCAATGAGGAAAAGAACGATGGTTTTATTCTCATCTAGAAGCTTATTTAAAGGAGCAACATCGTGCTCAGAAACATTGAGTGAACGCTCTCCCGGATACATCGTAAAACAGTAATTATTCGGGTCATTAATAAGAGCGTTGACCTCTTCGTTGTCAGTGAAGTCTACACCCATGATCATGTGCGAATTTTTAAGCGTGGCCAGACAGATTCTTCCAGTGCCCTGCTTTTCTTTTTTTGCTTCCATCGGATGCATCAGGATAACGAATTTCATCTTGGTATCGAAAGGCTTAATCAGTGGGCACAGGCAATATTTTTGCAGACGATGGCACTTAAAACAAAAATCTTCCTTGGCATTTTTACTTTCTAAAAATGCTTTTTCTCTTTCGGCCTTAATCTTGAGGTAGGTCGCCTTATCCAAACTAGAGCCCGCCGTATGTTTCTTCGTCAAAACCAATCGCGAGCGTTTTGCCATTTTTTTCTAAAACGGGCCTTTTGATCATTGAAGAGTTTTCGATCATGAAATCAATTTTTTTAGCTGGTGTCAGAGCCTCGAATTCATCTTTTAATTTTTTGTAAGTCGTTCCTTTTTTATTAGCGGGAAGCTCCCCCATAAAATCGGCCCATCTCTTAATCTGCTCTTTTGTCGGTGGTGTTTTTTTGAAATCCACAAATTCGTAAGCGATCTTTTTCTTATCTAAAAAAGTACGTGCCTTCTTAACAGTGTCACAATTAGGGATTGCATACATGGTAAACATTAATAGCCTCTCTTTCTAAAAATCACGACTGACTTGTGATCGTTGTAGATCATATCGAGTTGATAAGTTTCCGCCAGGTAATTGAGTGTTTTTTCCTGGTAAAATGCCACATGTGTTGGGTCGTTTTTATACCACCACTTTTGGAAATCAATAGACTCGTCGTAAAACTGGGTCATGATTCCTAAAAGGCCTCCGTCTTTAACGAGTCCAACTAAAAGTTCCCAATCTTTTTTTGGCGTTTTAAAGTGCTCAACAACTTCAGTCGATGTCACGACATCATAAGTTTCAGGGATGAGTAAATGAGCGTCTGGAAAAAAAATGGGATCGTAAATTTCGACCTCGCCACCCTCTTCTTCTAAAAGAAGTGAAAGAGTTGGCCCCGGGCCACACCCGAAATCGAGTGCATTAAAGTGAGGGGGAAGAAAGTCTTTTAGTGGGTTGAGAAGTTTGCCTAAAAAGTCGCGGTATCCCTGGTCTTCACTATTGTTTTGGTGTTGAGCATAGCGATCGTGATCATCTGTAGCGCTCAGAAAGTCAGCTGGATTTTTAAACACCAGTGCGCATTCCGGACAAATAAAAGTACCGGCAACAAAAGATGTTGAATCAGAGTGACATAAGAGGCAATCCATTGGGGATTTTTACTATAATCGGGTGTCTTTGGGAACTGGTTTTCGCCCGGTAAAACGATCGAAAATGGTCTTGAAAAAGCCAATATCTTCGCTGGCGTTTCTTTCTTTTAATACCTTAGAGAGCATAACTGGCAGAGTTCCGCTTTCTGCCACAGCAAAGGCTGCGACGATGGC
>CAXHHE010000232.1:0-5762 GCA_964016365.1 uncultured Bacteriovorax sp.
GATCCAAATCAAATGGTCTCATTTGAATATCGATTCTTCCGGCCTCTATTTTAGAGAGATCGAGAATATCGTTAATTAAATGGTGGAGGTTTTTTCCATTTTTTAAAATGATATCCAGGTATCTTTGGCGGTCGTCTTCAGAGATGTCATCTTTTTGTAAAAACTCAGCAAACCCCAGGATGGCGCCAAGAGGAGTCCTGATTTCATGACTGATGTCAGCGATAAATTGAGTTTTTAGTTTGAGGGCCCTAAGGGCCATGCTTTGTGATTGTTTGAGAGCTTCTTCGCGGTCTTTCTTTTTAGTCAGGTCTCGGGTGATTACAGAGAAGCCGATGTGGACACCTTGAGAGTCGTCGAGCCTGCTGATGACAAAATTGGCCCAAAAAGATGTTCCATTTTTTCTCACCCTCCAGCCTTCTTCTTCGATTCGCCCAAAATTGTAGGCCTGTTTTAAATCGTGTTCAGGATGATTTTTTTCGATATCATCCATCATATAGAAGCGGGCAATATGGGTTTGTGCTGCTTCACTGTGCTTGAGTCCCATCAATCTCTCTGCACCGCTGTTAGAAGAAAGGATGATGCCTTTGGTGTCGAGAATATAGACAGCATGATCGACCATTGAATCAATAGTCAATTTCGACATCTCGTATGAATTAGATAACTCACCATTCAACTGCATTCTAGCGTGCACCTTTAAAGTCGATTCAGTTTTTTTGCGTATAAAGATTTCTCACACAACAATATGTTTTCAAACTCAATATTGTATTAAGAAGATTCAAGATGTTTTCAAGCGCACAGTCGGGGAGATTTTATCTAAAGGTAAGCAAAAAGATGCTTAATGAAATCTTAATATTGAATGACCAATGCGCGGTTATCGCAGAGGATATTTTTGTGATTATTTGTGAATGAGGATTTTGTTAGAATAAGAGAACTATCATTAGCCTTACAAAGCATTTAATAAATTTTACTTAAAGCTGGTTTTCGAGAGGGATTTCCCGTATTCGCGCCAGAGAATATGTGTGAGATAGGCCTTTGAAGAAGACCATTCTTCTTCATCGACCAGGCCTGATTCAATGGCGCGGGCAATGATGAGGTCTTTTTTTGGGTAGGCATTAGTGTCTCCCATACATCTCATAGCGATCATTTCTACTGTCCAAGGGCCGATGCCTTTGATGGCGAGCAGTTTTTTTCTGGTCTCTTCGAGATCGGAGGTTTTTGAGATCACTAGCTCCTTACTTTCCACCAGGCGAGAGAGCTCTCTAATGGCATTGGCCTTATGGCGAGTCATCCCCAATTCTTCTAACCTGGCCTCTTTTAAAAGTGTGGGAGAGGGGAAAATGTAGACGTCTTTTTCTTCTGTTTTTTTAGAAATTTTTTTTCCATATTTTAAAACCAGCTCCTTCATTTTTGCTTTGGCCTGAACGGTCGACACCAGCTGACCCAGGATAATAGAAACAGCAGTTTCGTAATTATCAAATGAGCCAGGAATCCTGATTCCGTTGGCATTCACTTTTTTACTTTTGGGCAGATCGTTTGGGTTATGTTCGGTATCAAAGAGCGACTTTAAGCTGCTTATAAGAGGGCGTGCCATCATCAGAGGAATATTGGTTAACTCCAGTTTGAGTGCCGATTTGCGGGCCTCATAACTCACTTTTAGTGTCCCATAACCTTTGCCATGGGGGATATAGCGTAAGAAATAATCTGGGTGAACTTCTTCCAGTCCATAGGTTTCGTGTCGTCTTAAAAAGGCCATAATAGAGTCCCAGTCATACGGGGCCCTGAGTGCAAGGTGTAAAATGATTTGGTCTTTAGGTATTTTTTCCGCATGCTCTTTTCTTAACTCACTTGGTGCCAGAGAGTAGAATTCTTTAAAGGCTTCGTTAAAGCGGCGGACAGATCTAAAACCAGCGGCAAGCGCAATGTCTGCGAGTGGGCTTTGAGTCTCCATGACTAATAAGCGGGCAAAGTGCAATTTTTTTGTAGTGATGATTTCAATTGGAGAAGCTCCCAAGTGCTCTTCAAAAAGTCTTCTAAGATGACGGTCACTCATACCTAACTTTTCAGCAAGAGTTTGCACGCTAAGTTCTTCATCGGAAGACGCAGTGATGGCCTCGTCAATTAAGCGCAAAGCTCTTCCCACACTGACAGTTGTTCCTTCCAGGAGTTTACTTCCCGGAGCAAGATCGGGATGGCAGCGCTTGCACGGCCTGTAGCCCGCCTTTTCTGCCTCAGAAGCACTTTTAAAGATCACAATGTTTTCTGGTTTTGGCCTTGCTGGACAGACGGGGCGGCAATAAATGTGAGTTGTTTTCACTCCAAAGTAAAATCGTCCATCGTAACGAGGGTCACGGCGCTGGATGATTTTCTTATAGTCTTTTTGAGATAAGTCCGTCATGTGCTCTATTATATTATGGACACACAAATGTTACTAGCGGTTTTCGGACGCGAGCACAATCTAGTATCAGCTAAGTAACTGCAAAAAAAGAAAAAAATATTCAGCCTCGCCCTTGCACCAAAAGAAAACAACTCCATCTTATACTCATGGAAGTTAAAACCTATATTAAAGAAAACTGGCTGACGAAAAATCCAAAGAGAGACGGTCTCAATCCAACTCTTCTTTTAATGTCACTATTGCTGGCAACCAGCTTCATTTACATCAATGACTTCTTCAATGCCCCTCTTTGGATGTCGGCCACGGGTGAACAAGTTTTCATGAAACATGAGTGGTGGCGTGCCTGGACTACACTTTTCGCGCACGCTGATCTCTCACACATCTTAGGCAATCTCTTTTTATTTTTTCCCTTCTCATATTTTTTAATCGCGTATTTTGGTTTTTCTTTTTTTCCATTTTTTGGTTTTTTTGCCGGAGGTCTTGTTAACCTCGTTGTCCTTTCAACTATGCCCGCCCATGTCTCCTTGGTTGGAGTTTCGGGAGTGGTGAACTGGATGGGAGGAGCATGGCTTGCCCTTTCATGGTTAGTTGACAGGCGAGAATCCAAAGGAAGAAGAGTGCTCAAAGTGATTGCGGTCACTATCGTTTTATTTGTTCCTGATAGTTTCAAACCAGAGGTGAGTTATCTTAGCCACTTCTTAGGATATTTCGCCGGTATCTTCAGTGCGATGCTTTTTTATTTTATTAATAGAAAGAGCATTCTGGCAGAAGAGGTCGTGGGGGAAATTCCGGAAGAAGACGGCCACATCTGGGGTGATGAATATATGCTTTTTGATGAGCCTCGCTTGGAAGAGTGGGGCCATCATCAAGGAGAGAGTCCGAAAGAAACTCTGGATAACAAAAAAGGTGAGATCATCGTTTATAAGTATGAAGAGCTCACACCGACTACAGATCCGAAGATTTTAAAGTCCCAGTATCATTAAAAGGAATAGTGAAAGGTCCTATTTCTGCACTTCCTTGAATCTTATAAGGCATACCTTCTTTTTTGATAAAGAGCACGGCCGAATCTAAAATATCTTTATAGGCCAGTTTTAGAGGAAGAGAGACCAAGGTTTTAGTTTTGGATTTGACCAAAACTTTTTCTTTATAAGATCCAGTGGTGACAGTCTTTGAATTAATATCCAGAGTGTACTTTAAATTTTTGACATCAAAGTCGATATTGTTTGGGTTTTCTACTTCTAGGACAACGTCGAGGTCCAAGTTAGAAAAAGAAAGGTTTGTAATCCTTACATCTTGCAGCTCAACTTTAGGGGGTTCAACAACCTTCTTTAAGCTGGAGCAGCCAGAAAATGTTATCACTATGGTCAGAATTAAAAATAGGGTCTTTAATCTCATAAAATCCTCAAGATATGTTCTCTGACATCCATAGACAAATCAAGGATTTTTCATAATTACGAATAACAATATAAATTTTTTCTAAAGATTTATTTCTGCTATTTATAAAGACAGAAAATGATAGTTCAATAGTAATAATATGCCTATTTGAATAGTGTTTTTTATTGATGCGAGCCAGGAGTTCTGGGCCAATGAATACTATGCAATCAGATTATTTAATGGATGTAATTTTAAAATTATCGCGCACTAGAAGTGTGCAGGCAATTATTGAGATCATCAGGCATGCGGGAAGAAAACTCACAGCAGCAGATGGTGCCACATTCATTCTAAAAGATGTTGATAAGTGTTATTACGTTGATGAAGATGCCATTGGCCCTTTATGGAAAGGAAAGCGTTTTCCTATAGAAGATTGTATCAGCGGTTGGGCCATGCTCAATAAGCACCATACGGTGATTAAGGATATTTATAAAGACCCACGCATTCCAATTAATGCCTACAGCCCGACGTTTGTGAAAAGCTTAGTGATGGTTCCTATTAATGAGGACACTCCTATCGGTGCGATTGGAAATTACTGGGCGACAGAGCATGAAGCAAGTGAAGAGGAAGTCGATTTGTTAAAATTCCTGGCCGAAGTCACCGCGATTGCTATTCAGAATGTTGAAATTCTCGATCAGTTAGAGAATTCTTTAAGTGCCTCTCATGAAAAAAAACGCGAAAATGATGAATATATGGGCATCGTCGCCAACGAACTCAAGGCCTCAAAAAATTACCGCTTTGCCATCTCTAACGAAATGGAACGTTTAAGTTCGCTTATCAATGGTCAGATTCACGAACTTAAACAGAATGAAGGGCAGTTAAAGAAAATCATTTACGAAATCTCACTCAAGCAGCTCAATGAGATGGACAGTCTTTTAAGGAACTTTTTACAAGTTAAAAGATTGTAAAAGCACAGCTTAAATTTCTCTCTCTTCTGAGCTCTTGTTCCAGCTCAAAATCCATTTGTTCTTTAAAACTGTAAAACTTGCAGTTTCCATCTAGTAATTTTTTCAAGAATTGTTCTAGCATAGATCTCCTCCTGTTAAATGCATCATCGCCTTTTTTGGGACTTTTCTCAATACTCTTGAGTAAAGTATTACAATGTGATACTTTTAGCCTAAGCGTGGAAGTCTTTTACAAAGGAGAGTGCCAGTGTCTCAGATTGATCAGTTTCTCAATGCTCTTAAGCGAGCGCTGAAGGCCAAAAATATTATTTATAAAGATCTTGCTCAGTCTCTTGATCTCAGTGAGTCCAGTGTAAAACGCATTCTTGCTGATAAGTCTATTAGCCTTGAGAGGATTGAAGAAATTTGCCGTGCTTGTGATTTAAGTTTCGCTGAGATTTGCAAGAACGCTAATTTTGAAGAGGAGATTTCAGGACACACACTTTCAAAAGAACATGAAAAAGTATTGGCAGAAAATCCGAGACTTCTACATTATTTCATTATGCTCAATGATGGGATGACTCCACAGAAGATAGAAAGAGAATTTGATATTTCGGCGAACGAATCTAAAAAACATTTACTTCTTCTGGACAAAATCAATCTCATTGAACTTCACCCGCGCGATCGAGTGAAGTTAAAAAATAAAGCGGGGACTTTGCGTTTTCGCCGTGATGGTGCCGTGGGGAGAACTCTATTCTTGCAGACGAAAAATAATTTTCTTAATTATGATTTTAATGAAGAAGGTGATTACATTCGTTTCTCTACCAATTCTTTCGGGCCGGTTTCTTTAGCTAAGTTTAAGAAGAAATTCGATAAGCTTGTCGCTGAGATCCAGGAAGAGTCGCGCGTTGTAGAAAAAGATGACAATGAGGCCCACGATATTGGGATACTCCTCGCGATGAGACCATGGAAATACCCTCTTGAGGCGATTAAGAAGAAATAAAATCTTGCACGGCATGCAGACGAAGCATTTAATCCGCGGTCGTTTGATTACC
>CAXHHE010000233.1:0-5762 GCA_964016365.1 uncultured Bacteriovorax sp.
GATAACTGAGCGTCTCGTGGGCTCGGAGATGTGTATAAGAGACAGATTATGAAAAGAAAACGGACTTGGTTCACCAGGGTCTTTTTAATTATTCAAGAAATCCAATTTATCTAGGGATGCATGGAAGCCTTTTAGGTTTTTTTATGGTGCTTCCCAATGTCTGGTCTCTGGTTGTTTTTTTGATCGCCCACATCTTAATGCAAATTCAAACGCGCTTAGAAGAAGAGTATCTGGAAAAGATGCATGGAGCCTCTTATGTCGACTATAGAAATAAAGTCAGACGTTGGCTGTGATTATTTACACCCGGTAATCTTTAATCCCATTGGATCAAAAGTCACTTTCACTGGCTTCTTACTCTTTAGTGATCCTTGTAGACACGGAAAATCTTTATCCTCAGCTTTATAAATCCCGGCCTGATTGAGGAAATCGACATCGTAGACTTTTTTGGCTTCGTTATATTTCAGTCTTGTCGCCACGAAGTCTTTTGTCAGAGTCATGGCCTCTACATTGGCCGCAAATAAAAAACAAAATAGAGTTGTTAGTTTCATTATTTACCTCTGCTCGCTAGCACTTCAGAAAATTCTTTTAAAACTTGTGTGGCATATTCCATCTTCTGCTCTTCGCTTGCCACCATATCTGCCGGTGCAAAAGGTTCTGCTGAAGAGATCGCCACGACTGTGCGGTCAAAATCTCCACCATTTAATGGGAATGGATAAGTCGTCTTCATTATTGGCCCTTTATAGCCTCTGTCCATTTTGGCCACCCATTGATCAACCGTTACGGCTTTTTCCGTTAATGAAGGATCGATAACATATTTCTCAATACTGCCGTCTTTCTTTTTGACTTCAACAACTGGAGCAACGTGATAGTTCCATTCAATATCAGTTCCCGGAACTTTTAAATTTCCTTTAATCCAAACCTTTTGAGCGGCAATTCCCATTTGCTCGAAACGTCGCGACATAATGTGTGCACGAGCATAACATCCATCGTATTTGTACCCAAAAGGGATATCTTTCATATTCTTTGCATCAGTAAAAAGTTGTTGAACCTCTTCTTCCGTCAGGTACTTTGAGACTGGCTTTGGAATAGAAATATCTTTTAAGTGATCAAAGTTTTTAATGACACTGTTATCGACAATTTTCCCCTGGTATAAACATCCAAGAGATTGACCTTTTTTCTTGTCGACATAATAAGAGCTGATGCTTCCATCAACCATTTTTAAATACTCAACCAGCTCTGCTTCAGAGAGATGATCGCTCATCTCCTTTCCGATTTTCTTTTGTAGTGAAAAAAGATCTTTGACGTTGCTGCTGTTACATAGCCCTTCAGCATCGGCCGCAAAATTATTTACGTTCTTGTTGGTAAGATAACTGAAGCTTGATTTGCTCGCCTCATACTTTGAAGGAACCATTAGAGATGGGTCAATGTCTGCTTTTAAAAGACGTGGGTCATAAAGCTCTTCATCACCTGCGCTTTTTTCTTCTTCCAGGTAAGATAGACCATCCTTTCCAACGGCCTTAAAATCACTGACCACTAACTGGGCCTGCCTCTCTTTCATTTTTAAGATAGAGGCACCTTGATAAGAAGTTTCTGCAGGTAAAAAGGCCAGGACTTTTTCATCCGATCCAGCCTTTTGGCATGAGTAAAACTCACACTTCACATTCCCGTAAAGGTCATCAAGCTTTGCTTCTGTTTGTGTAAGCTTTCTCGTTTCCCCGGCCAGACACTGGTAAGCACCTTCCTCTCCGCCAATCATCAGGCTAAGTTCTTTTTCTGCGCCTTTATTATTTTTTAAGTACTCTTTTGCATCGGCGACAATCTCTTGTGCAAGCGGATGCTTGACATTTTTTAGAGATGAAATCACTGCTTTTGTGGCAGCGATTCTTTTAACTTTGGTATCAGGAGTTTTTGTTTTTAAATAATCTGACGCCTCAAAAAGAATTCGACTTCCGTCCGAGACTTTATCTACCGTCTTTACGATCGGGTACTTGCTTCCACTTTTTGAGACGGCGGAAAATCCATAACCAGTGTCAACGACTAGAATTTTTTCAGCATCTCTCTGGCATACGAACACACCGACAGAATCTTTCGGGCAATCAAGTGAGCGTCCTTCGATTTCAATTGTTGCTCCATGAACAACAGCAGTTAAAACGAAATAACCAACGACAAAAAAACCAGCGCAAAGCTTTCTCATTTTCTCTTCCTAAAAAAAGGGACTGGAATTAACCCAGGTAGCTTGAAATGGTAAACTTCTTTCCCTGGAAAAAGACATGACTTTTCCCGCAGAAAGAGAGTTGATCCTTCTCAATAATGATACCTCCCCCGTCTGCGCAGGCATATAGAGGTAAATTTGACTTCTTAGAGTGGTGTTTTAATTCGGCGTCGTAGCGCTTTGAATTCTTATAGTGAGGAAAGAACTCAAAATTGACTAGTCTCATGGCCGAGAGGTTTTTCATATCCCAAGGGTTCTCATCACGGTCAAAATGCGGAAAACTCGCCGTATGCACGTGTGGAGTGAGCACAATGGCCCCGGCCGAAAGGCCACAAAGAACTCCACCTCTTTTAAGAAACTTCTTAAAATGGCCGAACATTTTGTTCTTCTTTAAATGTTTTAAGAAATAAAAAGTGTTCCCTCCCCCCAAAAAGATGAGGTCGCTTTTTAGCACTTCATTCAAAAGAGTTTTGGTAAAGGGAGTATCCACGCAAAAGTGGATAAAACGCTGAACACCGAGCTTTGAGAACTCGTCTACAAAGAACTTAAAGTCTTCTTCGGCATCGTATGAGCTTGAAGGAATGAATGTCAGTTTAGGAACATCAGCACCAGTGAGTTCGAGGGCGCGCTTATTAAGGAATTGATTTTCCTTTTCGCCGCCTCCGGAATAGAGAACTATTTTCATATTCCGTCTCTAAACTCTCGTACGATCTGAAGCATGCCTTTTACCAGGCGCGATTGTTCTTTTTCACTTTCAAAGTTAGAAGGCTTTCTATCTTTATCCGGGTTCAGGTTCTGATAGTCAGTGAATTCTTTTAAAATTCCCTGGATCTCTTCTGCTCCCAGCTTCGGACGTTGGTTCATCACCTTTTGAACGATTGTTGTAATCGAGTCACCAGTCACGCGGTCGTACTTGTTAATAACTGACGAGCGCATAGACACGTCTAACAGGACTTTTTCCGGCGCAGTCTTAAACTTCGCCGCTACTTTATTTAACATCTTGATGTAATTTTTCTGATAGCTTCTGATCTTTAAGTCTCTTCTTAACGAGCGTTTTAAATCGGCCTTCGTCGCGTAGCTTGACTTGATCACGTCCAGGAATTCAGCCTCACTCACCTTCCCGTCCAATCCACGAGAGAGATAAATTTGTGGCAGCTCTCTGAGAATATCGCGCATGCAGAAGATCGCGTTCCAGTTGATTCCATCTGGTACTTTCTGTGGACCTTTCACTGACTTTGCCATTTCAAAGTAGCTGAAGTCTTCTCTAAAATCTTCCACGTCTTTTCTGCAATTCTCCAAAAGGAAATCGACATACTTTTGCGGGTATCCGATTTTTCTTAGGATATTTCTGTTTTTATAATCGAAGAAGCGCTTATCAAACGTCACTACCGAGTGATGATTCTTATAGTCTTCAATTGATTTTTTCTTTTCATTTTTAATGTAGTCAACAATCTGAGCAAAGGTCTGAACGATGTAACGTGCTTTTTGTTTTTGCTCTTTAATTGATGTCGACCAGCGCTGGACATCGTCGTAGCGGTATTCGTGGTGGTAAAGACCGAACTGACGGACTGATCCGTAATCGATGATTCCCCCATCCATCAGGATGTTGTCCCCGTCCCAGTCTAACCAGCAGAAGATATACTGGTCTTCAAAGTTTGCGGCCATCTCAGCAAATGTCTCAGTCACTTGATTTAAGAAATAGTCGTAAATTGATTTTGAATCTGTTGGTACGTTCTTCCAGACTTTATTTTTTGTCTGGCGTTCAATATAGTAATCCACCACTCTCTTAAGTGTCGGTAGATTATTTTGTTTTAAGTGATTAAACATGTGCGATGGGCGAAGAAGATTGTCATGAACGCGGATGTTGATTGCCAAACCTTTTTGGAATTCGATGATCCCTAAAACGCGCTCTGTCTCCAGACCATTTTTAGCAAGGACTTCACTAAAAAAGAGCGAACTCAATCCTTCGTCTTTCTCCGAATAACCACAACCGTAAGAAACCGTCGGGTCCCCTGTTTGATAGAATTTTTTATTGATATTGCAGGCCGGGCTTAATTTCGTCGCTCCCGTTCCACAACTAGAAACGTCCCACGTTTTTCCGCCCTTTGAAATTTGTCCATTCCAAATACTTCTTCCGTCCCCTGACGTTGTTCCCTTCTTGCACGGGTGCTGCAGCTGCAGGTAACGAGTGGCCATGTAGGTATTTGGTCTGATTTCATCTTTTGGGAAATTAAAATTATTCATCATATCGTATTCGTTTATGATGACGATACTGAATGTGTTTAGGATTTCTTCTTTGAGTTCTTTAGTGAGTTCGTTTGGATGATTTTCTGGGATGAGTCCGATTTCACGAGCGAGGTCAAAATTGAAGAAGGCCACTTGTCCGCCATGCCTAGTCCTCACCTGATACTCTACCACCGCTTCGGGTACGTTTTTCTTCAGAGGGTGACTTCCGTCTATCTCCCTGAATTTTCCGTAAGGGTTAGTGTCTTTGTTTGGTTTTGACTCTTTTAATTTTGTATTTCCCATACCTTATTGTCAGAGATTCCAAAAAAAAATTCCAATAAATTTTCACTGGGCAAATTCTCATAGGCAAAACATTCCCTTACATTTGGCCCCAATGGGCCTCCTAGGAACTCTCCAATGAGAACACCAATGTGATTAATTAACTGGCCGAAGTATTTTGATACATGAAAAAGACATCTCTTATTCTCCCTAATAAGTATTTTACTCCAGTATTTTATTTTCAACAAAACACTGAAATATTAAATACATCCACCGATACGATGGTTATCAAATAATCTCTTTCTCGAGGACCCCGTATGTCTCTACGCTTATCTTTTCTCTTACTTCTCTCTTTTGCCACTCTGTCTTCATGTTCAACCATCAGTAAAAAAGACTGCTTCAAAGATATGAAAGAGCTTGGTCTTCAACAAGGAAGACAAGGCTCACCTGTAAAATACACGGACGACCTCAGAAACGTATGCATGGGACGAAACCCAAGCATTGATCTTGAAGCTTATGAAAAAGGATTTTATCAGGGATGGATGGAGTACTGTCTTCCCAACCGCGCCTTTGAAATGGGGAAACGCTCTGATCGCTACTTCAGCTTCTGTCCAGCTGAACGCGAGAGTATGTTCAGAGAAAAATACCTCATTGGAAAACACGTCTTTGAATTAAAAGATGAAGAAGAAGAATTAAAAGAACGCCTGGAAGAATTGAAACCAACCATCACAACAAACTCTGCCGACAGCGACGAGTATCACAAAATCCAAAAAGGACTGGAAAAAATAATAAGTGAAATCCAGGCCCTGGAAATTTAAGGCGCTAAAAATACGTTTAAATTTCGTTAATCCACTCTAAAAAGAGCAAACTTCAAGTAACGAAGCTCTTCCATCGCCAATGGGTATGGATGGTCGAAAGGCTGTCCACCCAGATAAACGAGAGTCCCTCTTTTTCTTGTTTTAGAAAAAGACTCGCGGCAGATATCAAGGAATTGGTCTGTTGAGATATGGCTTGAGCAAGAGCTGGCCGCGAAGAACCCATTGCC
>CAXHHE010000234.1:0-5693 GCA_964016365.1 uncultured Bacteriovorax sp.
ACTGAGCGTCTCGTGGGCTCGGAGATGTGTATAAGAGACAGCCTTCACACTTTCACCTCTGGCCTTTTCGGCCACACCTGTTGAAGGGACCACTAGCAACGAAGAAAAAATTAACGAAGAAATTCAAAAGCACGATCCTCAAAAAGATATTGAGGAAGCATCATCAGACGTCGTAGGAGTTAATCCAAGAGAGAAATTCTCTCTCTACCAGCCAACCTACTTCATCTTTGGGAAAGACGATTTAAAGCTGCAATTTAGCGGTAAATACAGAGTCGCTAAATCCTACAACCTTTACCTAGGTTATACCCAGACGATGTTCTGGAATATTTACGAGACCTCTGCTCCTTTTGGTGACATTAACTACAACCCTGAAGCTTTCTACAGGCTGACGGAAAACGATACAAAGTTTATGCGCTCTTTAGACATTGGTATGCTTCATACATCAAACGGTGAAGATGGTGACAAATCCCGCTCCATCAACCGCCTTTTCGCCAAAACAAATTTCGCTTCTCACATTGGACGAAACAATATCCTGGGAGAGCTGAAACTTCAGCACATCTACAGCAAAGCAAACAACAACCGCAACATTGTCGACTATATGGGGTACTGGGAACTCAAAATGATTATCACCCACATCCTGACTGTTGGAAAAGGGCGACTGGACCTGGAATACAGAGTGTTTGCCGGAAAAAAAGTGATCAACTTCAGCAGTGGCGGACGCGAACTTGGACTTATCTACCACTTCGGAAGCCCCAATTTTAACCCTTCAATTTATTTTCAATACTTCAGTGGATATGCAGAGAACCTGCTTAGCTACGACAAGAAACAAAGTAATGCTCGTCTTGGGCTAATGCTTTTCTTTTAACTTATTCGCCAAAAATAAAAAGGCCACCCGAAGGTGGCCTGTTTTTAAATTGTAAGTTAGCAGTAATTATTTTGACTGCACGTTTAGAATCTTAGCTTGAGCTGCATTCAGGAATTGTCCTTTGAATACTGGAGAATTCGAGATGTCAGTTACACCAAGAGTAAGCTTTCTTTCATTCTTAGAGTCAACTAGAGAGATAATCCCTTTAGAAGAATCTAGAGATACTTTTGAGAAAGAGATAAGTGCGTTTTGGTTAACAAGAGCACCTTCATAAGTAGATCTATCGTCAGCTCTCTTACCGATAACAAGAGTCATGTCGTATCCACCAACGTTTACAGCATGCTTACCAACAAGTTGGTCGATTGAAAGACCTTCAACGTTAGCCTGTCCGTATACAGAGATGTTTGACTGAGCAAGAGTTCCTGTGAAAGTTGATTTTCCGTAACGAGCTGTTGCGAAGTATCCTTTTACAGTTTTTGTTTCTCTATCAAGTTCCATCTTGAAGAATGGAGACTGGATTTCCTGGTTGTTGTCATTGTTGTAAACATCTTCGTTAGAGAAGAATGTGTTTCCAAGAAGACCTGCTTGTTTGAAAGAAACTTTGATAATTCTTGATTGAGAAGCAACAAAGTTAACAACTAGAGCGTCACGGTCGTTAGACTCCATAACGATTACGTTGTCGATTCTTAGGTTTTTCGCCATTTCAGCGTTGTCGAAAGTTACTTTATAAATACCTTCGTGTCCTGGACGTAATTTCATCGCAGCAAGAGTCATATCGCGAACGATAGCAACACCAGCTTGGTATAAGTAGTATTCATCTTTAATCGCACGAGAGTAGTCTTTTGCGAATTCAGCGAATTTTACCATTTCATCCATTTCTGCAACAGTCTTAGCTGTTTGAGCTTTAGCTGAAAGAGTCATAAGTAGGTTGTAACGACCTGACTGAACAGCTTGAGCCTTATAAAGAGTGATGTATAGGTTTGAGTCGATTGGAGAGATTTTTACGTAACGAACTGATACGTCCCCAAGGAAAATCTTAAGGTCACGGCATGACCACTCAGAACATCCATCAAGTTTTTCGTACACAGGAACCAGGACTTGAAGTTCAGTATAAAGGTTCTTGATAACTGCTTCAGTTTCATTTTTATTAACAAGGTCTTTTAAGTAGTAAACGAACTCACCTCTTGCATCAAGACTTACCGTCTTAAGGACTTCAGTGATTTCACTATTACATAGAAGAACGCCTTGCTCTGCTAGACACGCTTCTACCATTTTTACAGCTGGTTCAAGTTTCGCGTTTAGAGCGAAGGCCGGAACCGATGCAACAAGTGCCAGGATCAAAAGTAGTTTTTTCATATTATTAACCTCAGTTTATTTTAAAGCTTAAATTTAACGTTAAATTGGTGTCCGTTATTCAATGTCACGATAGCAACCCCTGACACAACTGAAGGCGAATTCTCTCCAGTTTGAAGTGTTACAGCAAAGTTACTGTTCTCATTGTCATTTGATCTGTTCGGGAAGCTCTTGCCTGTGAAGATATAATCAACCTCAGCAACTGCGTCTTTTTTGTCAGTATCAAGTGATAATGTGAATGAAGTGTATCCATCTTTCTTCACGATTTTAAAATCAGATTCTTCCAATCTATATAGAGGATTTGTCTCAATTAGAGACTGAGCTGATTTATTAGAAGCCAATTTTGGGTTAGCTGTAAAATCGTAGTTCGAAGCTGTTGCGAAGTCTTCGTATGAAGACCATGCAGAGTAATGGGCCACTACTTTGCTTCTGTAGTCACGGATAGCACCAAGAGCAGTTTCAATAACTGCATCTTCGCTCATTTGTCCCATTTGGCTTGCTTCATAAGAGTCAGCAAACATTTGAAGTGAGTCTTCAGAGATTGAGCCGTAGTTAGCAGAAATATCCAGAGAAGAGTCTAGCTTCTGAAGTTGAAGTAAAACATTTGTCTTCACTTCTTCTCCAACTGATTCTTTTCTTAACTCAGCAATATTTTCTTCGTTCTTAGCTTCTTGAACTCTTCTCTTATAAGAGAAATTCAGACCTGAGAATGAAATGATTGACCACTTAACAGACTTAACGTTTGCCTGAGAAGCGCGCTCCATATTGATCGCCATTTTATGCTTATCACTGTTTAAAAGTGCGTAGCTTTGTAGGCTTTTTTGGTCAAGATCAGATGTTAGACCTTTATTAAGTCTAGCTTCTACTTGAGCAAGTTCATACTTGTTAGCGTCAGTTGTAGAGATCAGAGTTCTGATCGCTGCAAGCTCAGAAGTGTACATGTTGTAGATGTCCACTCTTTCCATGTTCAAACGAAGGATCCACTTTTTAAGGTCAGCGATTCTATCAGCTGAGAACTTTCTTTCGATCCATCTTTCTTGTTGGTAGCTCAGGATCTGAACTTCAAGATCGATAGTCTTAAGGATAACTTCGTGAGTAAGGATATCGTAGTAAAGGTGAGCTAGTTCGTTGTTAAGAACATCACGCGCATCATATAGGTTATAAAGAGCGGCCTTTTCAAGGTACTTGTTCTTAGAAACGTTATAGATCTTAGTTGGGATTGATAGAACTGCTTCAACGGCAATTGGTGCCCAGAAATAACTCAGCCCCATTGCCATCCCTAATAGGTGACCAGTTGTAATTGGGTTGAATTGAGCTCTTGCGACTGAAACGTTTCTTTTAGCAATAATATAGTTCTCGAAAGCGATATCTACATCAGTGTTTCTGTCGTTAGCGATTTTCTTCATTTCGCTGATCGACTTTCTCCCTTCCGTAGTTTTTAACATTGCTTCAAGATTATCTCTGACATTTGGAAGCGGGTTTACGACGGCGGCGTTAGCCACACTCATCGATAAAACCAGCGCTGCTGCAATTAGTTTTTTCATATAAGTATTTCCTTTTACCTAGCCGTTATTATGAACGAGGGATCTCGTTTGTAATCATGTTTGCACCAATCAGACGCTTAAGCTTGATGTACTTAAGTTCTAGTTCGTACTTAAGTTTTGAAGCTTCTCTCTCTGCGTACATAACGTTTAGTTCCGCTTTTTTAGTCGCGATGAAAGAGTTTAAAAGGTCAGTTTGTGCTGCCTGAGCTTGAGCGTACTCTTCTCTGGCCATGTCTAATAACTGCGCTTGGTAAGCGATTTTTTGTTTTTGAGATTCGATTTGTGAGTATTGAGCTACTACTTGGTTTTTGATTTCGTAGATAGCTTTTTTCTTCATAAGTTCGATTTTGTTAACTTCGTGCTTAGCGATTGACACTCTTGAGAAGTAATCAAATCCTACACCCCCCCAAGAAATCCAAGAAAGAGCGACACCTTTCTTTTGCTTGTTAGCAGCTGAGATCATCCAGTCAAATTGCTCAACTTCTTTAGAGTTGTTAACTGCGATTTTAGTTGCTTCTTCTGCTGTAGCTGGGAAGTCAAGGCCTTCGTTGTAAAATTCTAGTTGGTCGATTCCAAGAGCTTCTTGGTTGTCTTTTACTTGAAGGATTAACTTAAGTGCGAATTCTTCAGTCTTAACAAGTTCATTTCCGTTTACTGATTGAGTCTTTGAAGAAACTACGTTTCTTTGAGTTCTATAGTACTCAGAGAAGTCGATCGCACCAAGATCGTAAGCTTCTTGTGAACGAGCTGCGATTTCGTTTGTGATCGCTTGTTCTTTCTTGAAAGATTCAAGCATTTCATTGTGGTATTGGAAAAGGAACATTGTGTTTTCTAGATCTTCAAGAAGGTTTTTCTGAACGATTCTTCTGTTAACGTTAGCGGCTTGTGCTAAGTCTTTCTGAGCTGCTGCTTCAAAAAATCTTGATGGTTCTGGTACTAGTGTACGAAGGATCGCATATTGGTAATCGTAGATAAGCATATCTACTGAAAGAGTTGGAAGAAGTTGAAGTGACTTCGTTCTTGCCTGACTTTTTACTAATACGTACTGCTCATACGCAATTGAAACTTTGATGTTTTCATTAACAACTTGCTCTTTCGCCCTTTGAAGAGAGTACTGCTCTCCTGCGAATGATTGGGCAGCAAATAGCCCCATCAGGACCACAAAACCGATAATCTTTTTCATACACACATCTCCAAAATTTTATTAACTATGTTTAGCACGTTTATTTAGGAATCCTTCCAACACTTTAATCACACTGTATTTTTTACTCTGCCTTCTCATCCCACCACAGGCCGATATTCTTTCCAAGGCCAATGAGGAGACCTTTCTGAACATCAAACTCCGCGAAAGTTTGCTGCCAACGAAGGTCTAACAAACTTTCTTTGTTTATCCAAGAGTAGTGAGAAAATTGAGGGACTAGTTCATCTTTTGAAGTACTTATCTCGCTTTTCAAAAGACTACCGCCCATACATGAATAATCTCCATAACTTGGACTGAATCTAAAACTAAAGATATCCTCAGTTTTAGTCTGAATTTGGCAAAATTCATTCTCTGGAAGTAAATCTTTAGGCAGCCTGAAACTCTTTGGTTCCCCAAGTACGCTGTTAAGAGTTCGCAGAGTACCAGTTTCTTCTGAAGAAAAATAAGCTCCAAGTGAAGTTAAAAATTTCACCTCAGAATTTGGTGTTGGTCCCGGAAGTTCGACGAGCTTCTTACCCCACTCAATTAACTTTGTCTTGGGATTTTGGTCCCAGACACCACCTAGACCATCAATAAAATAAACCGTATCCCCTGAGATTTTCGTTCCCAGTACTAAATTGTTCATTTTTTGAACGTGAAACTGTGAAAACAAATCCCAAGAAACAGCATAAACTTCAGGAAACTCCCTGTCTCTTATACACATCTCCGAGCCCACGAGACGCTCAGTTAT
>CAXHHE010000235.1:0-5668 GCA_964016365.1 uncultured Bacteriovorax sp.
GATAACTGAGCGTCTCGTGGGCTCGGAGATGTGTATAAGAGACAGCAAGTATATTCAGAACAAAGTATATACTATTATTTTCACAATGAAAATAATTCTAATTTGTTGGCGCTAATCGATAAAGAGACCTACCTTTTTAAGAATACAGAGGAGAATCCATTTCTCTTTAATACAAAATTAAAATTTCAAAAAAAGAAAGAAGGAAAATATCCTGTTGTTTTCCCCTTAAGTAAGTATAAAGGCTTGATTAATGTTGAACATTTAAAAATAGTTTCTAATGCAGATGCATTTATTAATCAGCAGATAGATATAATTAAAACACTGTCTCCTGAACTTTCTGCCACATCGTCATCTTCGCAGGGCTTTGAAGAGATTATTAATAAGTTCAAATTGAATTTTTCCAATTTGCGTGTTGAAGATCAACGTCAGATTATAAAGTTTATGCAGATGTATTTTCCTAAAAAATCATTTTCAGAGATAACAAATGTTAAGGGCAATTATAATGACAACATCTTCTTTAGTAATGCCTATGCAGCGGGAGAGGAATGGCCTTATACTAAATCATTAAGCCGAAAATACTTCCCTCTTGTTTTATCCACAGGTGTCGGAGTTTATGCGATTCCTCTTTTGACTAAGACCTTAAAAGAGATATGGCAGCAGAAGAAAGAGCAAAAGATTACAGCAGATCAGGCAAAGTCACTTTTACTGGCAGCTGGTATTATGATGTATGCGGTTTATAACTGGTACAAATTGGCAGCAGAATATGTGGATAACATATATATACCAAAGATTTGGGAGGTTGAATCAGTTGATGTTGTGAATGCATCTCAGAAAATACCAGTCTTTCTTTCATGCACATTTGGTGGAATTGATATTGAAAAAGATTTCAATTCGAAGTTTAAGTATGTCGCTAAAACAATAGAGATCGTTCGCAATATTCAAGAGCCTATTAATGATGCAAATTTTATAATTAAAAATGTGAATGATTTTTTTAGTGGAGTTGTTATCGAGGAGTTTTCACCGCTTGCATTTCCAGTGAACGTCTTTACGAGTAGGGTTGATTTTAGTTCAATGAGACATGCTACTCTGAGTTTTGCAGAATATGATGATACAACATTGACTTCTATTAAAGATGATGACAGTTTAAGTATTCGTATTAATGCAAAAAGAAATCAAAATGTTAAGATATTAATACAGTATGTGGATGATTTTTTGGGTCTAACTTTAGCGGAAGAAAAGAAAATATTTGTTAAATTTTTTCAGCCGAAAGCAGTGATTCAAGCAAGCTTCCTTTCTCCTATGAAAGTTCGTTTTGATGCATCTACTTCACAAAACCCGTCAGCGGGACTAAATTATATGTGGAGTTTTGGAGATGGATCAGAAGATTTTTCAACTCAATCCTTAGCGATTAATCATACATTTTCAAAAGCTGGAATTTTTGAAGTTGTATTAAATGTTAGTACTCCTGAGGGAGTGTCTGATGAAACCAAAATGAATGTACACATAGCTCCGGTTGCTTCAATAAAGTATACGACTGATAAGTTTCGAGTGACATTTGATGCCACTTCCATTGAGAATTCGCAGTTAACGGATGTGCAATATTTGTGGGATTTTGGTGATGGAAAAGTTGTACCTACAAAAAATCCAATAATTACTCATAGCTATAATGATGCGAAGAAGTACGACGTACAATTGAAAGTTGTCTCGGCTTCTGGAGAGTCCTTAGCTAGTGAAGAGGTAGACATTACCGCCCCAACGATTACATATTTTTTAAAATTGAATACGCGTGGAACATATCTATATTATGACAACCAAGATTTAGATTATGGTAATACAAATAATCTTCCTTGGGGCTTACCTTTCCCTTCTCAGTACATTGATTTGAGTAGTCTATATACAAATCCAGATATCAATATGAGAGCAGGAGACATGATTTATTTAAAAGTGTCTGGAGATTATCGATACGGACGTCAAGGAGCAGAAGTTAATAATGCTTTACTAGGGGTATTTACAGATGGAACAAATTTTTATTTTCCTGGTCCCGATTCTGATTTTGTTCCCATTGTAACACCTAAAACTATCGATAAGCATATTACAACAGATATACTTCAGGATTTTGAAATTTTTGCTGATGAGCAAACAGCTTTACAAATTCCAGCAGGGGCAACGCGAATTGCTTTCGCCGTGCTCGCTTCAAACCCAGGGATGACAAATGATTCGGATGGTGATTTTGGAGTATATGTAACTATCAAAATTGTTCGTGCTTCTCAAGCGAGCATAAGTTCAAAACAAAATTTAGATTAAAAAAGAAGGGCCCTAAATAGGGCCTTTCTTTTTTAGATAACTTTGTTGATAAATTTCCACTTCCTATAGAAAATTATCAACATTCATTCCCCTCTCAATAAGGCAAAGTTATCCAAACTTTATTTGGGAGGATTATGAAAACGACATTATGTTTGCTTGCTCTTATTTGCAGCACTCAGGCCATGGCCGCTATTGGCTGTCTACCTGGACAATGTGACCTGCCAAAGCCTAGACCGGTTTGCCCGCCATCAAGACCAACAGGAGGAAGGCCTCTTCCTCAAATGGCTTCTTTTGATATTCACTTAACTGATTCAAACGAAATCAAATCAACCCCAAGTGGAATCATTCTTGATTCATCTTGGAAGAATGCAATTTATGATTTCGCTCAAAAAAATGTCCGCCACCCAGCGTGGGGGCTTGCGCACTCTGAAAGAAATTATCAAGTGACAAAACTTCTTGCTGAGAAAGAAAAAGTAGAGCTTGATCTCGACGTTCTTTTTGCAGCAAGTTTTCTACATGATCTTGGTGGATTAAAAGGATATGAAGGTGAAGGCGTGGACCACGCGGTTCGCTCAGCGACTCTTGCAGAGTCTCTTTTAAGTGAAGCTGGTTTTCCTATGGAAAAGTGGCCCGCAGTTAAAGAAATTATTCTTGGTCACACTTATTACACGACAGCTCCAGCAAATAAAACTGCACAGCTTTTCCGCGATGCAGATGTCTTAGATTTCCTTGGCAATATTGGTGTCGCTAGGATCATGGCGGTGACGATGGAAGAGGGAACAAGTGATTCAACACTAAAGCCGACAGTGGGAATTCTAAAAAGTTTTGCTAAATCAATGGCAGGGAAATGTATCAGTGAGTCTTGTAAAGAGTTGGCCAAAGGCAGACAGGCCGAACTTCTCTCGTTTTTAAAATCTTTGGATCAAGAAACTTTTAATGGAAAAGTTCAATAAAAAAAGGGCCTCATGCGAGGCCCTTTTTTATTTCATGTTTAACATCGGTTTGAAGTAAGCCCATCTCGATTTCACCACGATCACAAACAACACCACCACGACGATTGCCATTGGAAGTCCTGTTGGTTCTGCAAAAAGGTGAATCCCCAGGATGTTCACGATAACTGGTCCTAGGAAAACGATCCCGGCATTAACGAAGAATCCAGACAGAAGAGTCAGACCGCCAAGTAGCTCGCATAAAAATGCTAGAGGCAGGATGTAGCCTGTCGCCATGAAACCGGCCATGATTGTCGCCATTACGCCTTCTGGTGGTGGCATTGGGATGAATCCCTTACCTAAGAATGAAAGTAGAACACCGTTTAATCCAAAGACGGTGAACATAAGACCTAACAATAGGCGTGAAGCTAGTGCGATTTTTTGAAACACGGGAATCCTCCTTGAAGTATTAATCCTATTATTGATTAACTTTAGGAGAAAAGCAAAATTCGTTTAACGGATTTATGATGAGGTGTTTAGATGTTAAATTCTTGTTAATGAGAAAATTTGGTAAGATAAATTTTTTAGAAAAGTTATAATTTCATCTGTTTCTTCAATCGTAATTACTCTCTTTTCGTCATTTACAGGATCGAGATCAGCCTCATGGACAATATGATGTCTTCTAGAAACTATAATCGTTAATTTTTGAGTTAGCTCAGCTTCTTCAAGCTTTAGAGCTTTTGAAATTTTTTGCCATTTATATTGTTCATTCCAAATCAAACTTAAAGCTTCTTTAACTTTATTAGGGTTTTGAAAAGATTCTTTCGAGTGTCTAAGTAGCACAATCTGCTTAAATCGTTGTACAAATTCCCATTTTTCTTCTGTTGAATGCATTAAGTCAGTTGAAAAATCCAAGTCAACTGCAAAGCTTTTAAATGCGCTCGTGCAGATTCTATTCTTTTGAAAAATTTCGATCATCTCATATAAAACTAACTCATGGATAAACTTATCAAATGCACTAACACCCCAAACCCATTTCCATCTCAGAAGATCTCCAATATCAACAGGCATTTGTTTGGATTTCAAATATGAGATGAGTGTATCAACTTCATCCAATTGAGCTATGTTAACATTAAAGTTATCAAGACTACGATTCAAGAGAAGATTCCTTTAATTTAATAATTTTTTTTGCAAGGGTGATGAACATTGATTCAATTTCATTTTTCTTTCTTTTTAGCCCATCGAGTACTGCACCTTGCTCATTTATATCAGCATCAGTTAAATCGAAAACTGGAACTCCTGCACTGTTGGATTTAGGTAGTAATCCTGCAAAATCAGGAATTTCAACAAGACAATAGTCGGGTTCAATGTCAGCTTTTTTGTAAGATTCTGAAGGGAAAAGCATATGGCTTTTTGTGATATGAGAAGTAAATTGCTTAGAAAATTTATTTTTTATATCATTGATATTATCCCTGTAAGGGCCGGCTGCTTTACCTTTTCTGATATTAAATCTTTGGATAATTCCACCTATAAATTTAGGCGTTGTATCTGGTAATGGATAAGCTGATTCATTGAAAGTATTTCTCATTTGATGAGACCAACTCACCCATTTAGGAAGAATTTTTCCTAAGGTATCTAGTGCCATTACTGAAAAGGGGTCCGGATTTGTAGGTACAATAAAGGCATCACATAAAGAGAAAAGATTTTGATTAATTGCACTTAATCCGGGATTTAAGTCAATAATTACATATTCAGCATTGATAGAATCTGCTGTTAAATTTATTAGTGCGTTGAAAGCACCTGGTAAATTTTGCAATGTTACAAGAGCATTGTTACTAGTTTGGGCAAAACTTAGAGCGGTTTCATATTCGCTAAGATCTGCATGGCCAGGAATTAAAAATAAATTGGGGTTTCTATCAGGATTAGGGCATGCAATTGCTTTAATAGTCTCTGCTTTAGCTTCAAATGCTGGAGCAACGCCATTTTTGATATTATTAAGCTTTGTCACATCATCATAGTAATATTGATCGAATTGATCACCTAAAATTAAAGCTGTTAGATTACATTGAGGATCCGCGTCCACTAATAAAGTCTTATGCCCTAGTTTTGAGAGCATCCATCCCAAGTTATAAGATGTAGTTGTCTTGCTAACTCCGCCTTTATGATTAAAAAGTACAATTTTGTACGCCATTATATGCTCCTAATTATTTAATTAATTTTTAGTTATATTAAATGAATATTAGGAAAATAGATCCTGGGAAATAAATTCCAATGGTAATATAAAGGAGGGGGACTATGATTTTTTGAGACTTAGTAAAAAGTTTCTATCACTTCTTTAGAATAAAGAATCTTTTCGTTATCAACAGCGGCCTTCGGGTGGCGGTCAGGGTGAACCATTCTAGTGAATGAGTCCATCTTCTTGTTGAATAAGAAAT